>JAUYOW010000135.1 GCA_030697825.1 Gemmatimonadales bacterium
AAAGGATTCTCACTTGGTGAGCGTTTTGTCACTCACCAAATAGATACCAATCTGAGTTCCTTGGCAAGAACCACCGATGGACCGACCCCAAGAGGGAAGCCTACGCCCGCGCGGCCATCAACGCTTCCACGTTCCGCCCGATCTGCCGCGCGTGCACCTCCAAGTGCTCCGCATACAGTCCCAGCCAGGTCTCCGCGGAGTACCGGCCGGACTCCGAGTGCGTACCCTCGCGCGACCAGGCCGACCCGGGGAGACTCCTGATCAGCTCGGCGGTCCAGGCGCGAACGGCCTCGATCTGCGCGAGCGACGGCTCGAGCGGAAGCGCGTGGTAGTCGAACGTCGCGGCCCAGCGGTCCTGGTCGTAGCCGAGGATAGTGGGGTTGTCCGCACCCACCAGGAACCTGATGCGCGTGGATGACACCGTCTCGCTGTCCGCGCAGTGGCAGATGACTTCGTGCACCGACCACTTGCCCGGCGCGGGGCGCCACTTCATCGCTTCCGGCGGGACCTTCGCCAGCGCCTCACGGATGAGGCGCGGACCGGCTTGGTACCGGCGGATCAGCGATTCGCGTTCATCGGTCGCCATTCAACGCCTCTTTCTCCTCAACCTTCAACGTCTTTCTCTCTTCAACTTTCCCCTCCCCTACATCGCCGGCGTGAACATCAAGTGCGCCTTGGGCGATCCCGGGTCCATCAGCCACGGTGTCCCGCGCGCCGGAGTCGTCTGGAGCCCGGTGGACGCGGCCGTGGCGAAGGGCACGTAAACGACGAAGAGCGACCGCGCGCCCCGGATCGTGTTCGTCGCGGGATCGTAGCTGTCGCTCTGGCCCGTCATCGAATAGAGGCTCCCGAGCGACGGCATGCGGATCCGGCCCGCAGTGATGTCCGCGAAGCGCGCGCTGTCCACCGCCGGCTGCGCGAGGCCTTGCGCGCGCAGCTCGCGGCCGCGAGCCATGAACGGCTCGAGCGAGTCGTGGTAACACGCCACGTGGAAGCGCTCTTCGCGCGGATTGTCCGCGAGGCAGACCAGGTGATTGGACCCGTCGCGGAGCTTCGCGAAGCGGCCGTCGGCCGAGTAGCCCCAGACCGTCGCGCCGGCCTGCAGGTCCGCGGGCGCGGGGAGCACCGCCGAAGCGATCTGCTGTTCGGCGGGCAGGACAGTTGCCTGCGGCCGAGCCGGTGCGGCGACCGATGCGGCGACCGCAGCCGAGACGAGCGCGGACGCGCCGAGAGAACGTGCGATCATGTGCCGATACCTCTCTGGTGAGTGCATCACTGGTCCGTCCACACGGCCAGCTCGTTGCCTGAGGGATCCGTGAAATGGAACCGCCGTCCACCCGGAAACGCAACCGTGGCGCGTGCGATCGTGCCTCCCGCGCTTCGGACCTTTCTCTCCATCGCCTCGAGATCGACCGCGTAGATGACGACGAGCGGCCCGCCAGGCGAGGGCGCCGCCTGCTTGCGGAAGCCGCCGCCCAACCGCCCGTCGTGGAAGCTCTGGTAATCGGGCCCGTAGTCCTCGAAGCGCCAGCCGAAGACCGTTTCGTAGAACGTCTTCGTCGCGACGACGTCGGTCGCGGGGAACTCGACGTAATCCACGCGGCGGTCGTGCTCGGCCTGGCTCATTGCGACCTCTTTGGTGCGATGGGATGCTGGAGAATGCCGCCTCCGGCCCGACTCCTCAAGTTCGAATGCGGGCTCAGGGCTTGACCAGTCGTCACAGGTCGATAAGCTCAAGGGATGGGGAGCCTCCAACCCTGTTGCCGGCTTCGAACCGCTGCCGCTGGTCCGCGGCTGGTCGGGCTGCTGATCGCCATCGCCGCGGCGCCCGGCGTGCTCGCCGCGCAGCAGCCGCCCGAGCCGCGGCCCGGCACCCTCCTCGCCGGAGCCGCGCCGATGGACCCGATCGGATTCCTCCTCGAGCACCGGGACAGCCTGCGCCTGGCCGACACCGTCGTCATGCAGCTGGTGCGGGTGAACATGCGACTCTTCCGCCAGAACCGTCAGCTCCAGATGCGGCTGGATTCCATCCTGCCGGTGGGCATGGGCGGTCCCCAAGGGCCGGCGCGGGGTGGCAATTCGCTGGACGGCCTCGAGCTGCCGGATTCCCTGGTCGCGCGCGTCCGCGAGCTGGTGACCAGGATGCGCGAGAACGCCCGCACCGCGCAGGACGCCGCGTTCGCCCTGCTCAGCGACTCGCAACAGGTGAAGGCGCGCGAACTGGAGACGGCGCGATTGCGGCGGGAGCGCCAGCCCGCGGAACAACGGCCGCGCCGGCCCTGAGTCCTAGGGGCCGCGCCGGTCCACCCTGCGTCGCGCGGCGCCGTCCACCACGACATCCGCAACCTGCCCATCCGGCCCGATCCGGAACGTGGCGAGGTCCGGGCTGATCCAGCGGTTGCGCCACCGAAACCGGAAGGTGTCGTAGTTCCAGTGCTCGAGGTCGGCGGTGAGGAACGGCGAGACCGCCGCTACCAGCACACCGTTCTCCATGCGTATCGTCAGGTCCCCGTAGAGGCTGTCGGAGTAGGTGCCAGCGTAGCGCTCCAGCGGTAGCGTCGGCCGCGTGCCGGGCACGCGCGCCGCTTCGACCCGTCTCCGCTGCGCCCGGGCGGCCGATGCCAGGCTGTCGTACATCGCGCGCATCTCCACGCTCCAGTCGCGCCGCGCTCCGCCGATGAACTGGTCGAAGACGCGGTACATCAGCGCGTGGCGCAGCTCGACATGGTCGCGGTTCGCGAAGATGACCACCCCGATCCGCCGGTCGGGGATGAGCCCCACTATGGCCACCGTGCCGTCGATGCTGCCGGTGTGCATCGCCACCCCTTCGCCGCGGTAGTCCTCGAGGAACCACCCCATGCCGTACGCCGTGAAATGCGGCCGGGTGAGTCGCGCCGTGGGGTAGAAGTCCCCGGGACGGATGACCGTCTGCGGCCGGAACATCTCGGTGAAGGCCGGCTCGCTCACCAGCCGCCTTCCCCCCACGCGGCCGGAATCCAGCAGGAACCTGATCCACTTCGACATGTCGAGGACGCTCGAGTACATCGAGCCCGCGGGCGCGATCGGGTCGACGAGCCCGATGCCCGCATTGCCGATGACGCGCAAGGTGTCGTCTATCAGGTCGTGCGGCAGGGCGACGTCGGCGCGGCCCGAGAGGCCGGATGCCTGCGTCACGGTCTCGGTCATGCCTAACGGCTCGAGGATGCGGGTGCGGACCAGGTCGTCCCACGAAGCGCCCGCGGCGCGGGACGCCATCACCCCCGCCGTGGCGTAGGTGACGTTGTTGTAGGCGTACCGCGACCGGAAGCTCGACTGCGCCGGGACCAGCCGCAGGTGTCGCGCGATCTCCGCGTAGTCGTACTCGGACCCATACCACAAGTAGCCGGGATCCCCGAAGCCGACCCGGTGAGTGAGCAGATCACGGAGCGTCAGCTCCTGGGTCACGTACGGGTCGCGCATCACCAGCTCGGGCACCAACTCCGCGACCCGCTGGTCCCACCGGAGCCTTCCCGAGTCCATCAGCATGGCCACCACCATCGAGGTGAACGCCTTGGTGGTGGAAGCGTTGGCGAACAGAGTGTGCGTGGTGACCGAGTCGCTGGTGCCGAGGGCGCGAACGCCGTATCCGCGCGCGAAGACCACCGAGTCGTCCTTGACCACGGCGATGGCGAGGCCGGGGGTGTTCCAGTCCCGGACCGCCTGCGCGACGTAGGCATCGAACTCCCGCCACGGGTCGCGCGCGCCGCGCGCCTGTGCCGCAGCGCAGGGGGGAAGCGCGAGTGCCAGAGCGACGAACGCACCGGCGCGACGGCGTTGACCGTTCACTGTTCCCTTCTGTCCGTCATCCGACGGTCCTAGTTGGTCGCCCCCGCCGCCGGCTTCCGCGGCATCATCTCGTCGCGGTTCGCGATCGTGTACACCGACCACGCCACAATCGTCGCCGCCTGCTTGAGGTCGTCCATCACCAGCCGCTCGTAGGTGTCCAGGTTCGAGTGGTGCGTGCGCGTGTCATAGTCCATCGGATCCTGGATGAACTGGAATCCCGGCACGCCGGCCGCGTCGAACGAGAGGTGGTCGGTGCCGCCGGTGTTGCCCGGCGTCATGGTCACGACGCCCAGGTCGCGGAAGGGCGAGAGGATGTTCTCGAAGATCGGCATGACGGCCGGGTTGGACTGCGCGTACACGCCGCGCAGGCGGCCGGTGCCGTTGTCCACGTTCAGGTACGCCGAGATGCTCGCCATGTCGGCCCGGTGCTTGCGGACCCAGTCGCGCGAGCCCAGCAACCCCTGCTCTTCCCCGCTCCATAGCGCGATCCGCACCGTGCGTCGCATCGGCAGGTTGAGCGTCTTCAGGATGCGCATCGCCTCCATCATCACCACCGAGCCCGCACCGTTGTCGGTCGCGCCGGTGCCGGGGTGCCAGCTGTCATAGTGCGCGCCGACCATCACCACCTCGCCGGCCCGGTCGGTGCCCGGGATCTCGGCGATCACGTTGTACTCCCGCCGATCCGGGTTGGTGAAGCGGTTCTGCACGTTCAGCTCGAGCCGGACCGGCACGTTGCGCTGGACGTCACGCCACAGCTGGCCGTAATGCTCGTTCGACAGCGTGAGCGAGGGGAGCGGCTCGAAGTTGACGCTGTCCCGCGCCTGGCGTGACTGCGGGCCGCCGCCAGTGAGCAGCATGCCAAAGCCCCAGTTCGACCCGTTGAGGACCGCGACGACGCCCTGCTGCTGGAACCAGGCGTAGAGCCGGGTATTGAAGGCCTGCTGCTGCCGGAAATTCTGCTGCTGCTGCGGGTTCTGCTGCTGCTGTGGGGGCGCGCTGGGCCGGTTGGCGATCGCGATTAGCGAGTCCGCGTCGGAGCGCCGGGCCGACGGGGTCCACTCCGGCGTGATGGCGCGCGGAGCGGCGCGCATGATGCAGGCGCCGCGCAGGCGGCCGTTGTACTGCGCCATGTTCGAGTCGGCGGCGATGGTCACAATCATCACCGGGCAGGTGACGGTGCCGCGCGTGCTTCCGGTCCACGCCTGGGCCACCGCGTTCAGCGGCTGCGGATACGGTTCGACCATGCGGCCCGCGAACGACACGCGCTCCCAGCCCCGGCCGAAGAGCGAGTCCCAAGGCTCGATGTTCACGTTGGCCATGCCCCAGCTGCGGAAGATCTGCGCGGCCCACTCCTGGGCGCGGCGCAGGTTGCTGGAAGCGGTGAGTCGCGGGCCGATGACGTCCATGAGGTATCCCGCGAGCGAATCCACCTGCGAGTTATTGAGGCCCTCCTCGCGGATGCGCGCCAGTGCGGCCATGTCGAGGCGCTCCTGCACGACCTGCTGCGCGGCGAGGGGTGCCGCGCACGCGAGCGCGATGACGATAAGACGCAGACTGCGCATGGTTCGGGTCTCCCTGGAAGAAGCGACCGTGGAGGTTACAATTGAGCACTACGCGACAACCAGCGCAATTGGAGGACTGACTCGATGCGATCCGCCTTCACCTTCGTTCTCCTCATCGTCGGCGCCGCCGGCATGGCCGGCGCCCAGGTAGCCGACACCTCGGCATTCCGACGCCTCGACCTCCCGGCCCCGAACGCCTATCGCTCGGCGGGCGGCGCGCCAGGGCACGCCTACTGGCAGAACCGCGCCGACTACGCCATCGAAGCGACGCTCGACACCGTGCGCAACGAGATCCGCGCCACCGGACGATTGCATTACGAGAACAACTCGCCCGACGCGCTCCAGTTCCTCTGGCTCCAACTCGACCAGAACATCTTTGCCGAGGGGAGCATCAACCAGCTCACCGCCCCGCCGCCGCTGGTCTTCGCGGGCGTCCCGTTCAACATGACCGGAGCCGGCTTCATAGGCGGATTCACGATCGATCGGCTTGAAGCGAACGGCCGCGCGCTACCCCGCTACCTGTGGGACACCATGCTGCGCGTGGACCTTCCGTCCCCCCTCGCATCCGGCGAGGCGATCACGCTCGATCTGGCCTGGCGATTCCCCATACCGGAGATGGGCGCGGGGCGCATGGGCCGCGATGGCCGCCTCTACGAGATCGCGCAGTGGTACCCGCGCTTCGCCGTGTACGACGACGTGAACGGGTGGAACACGCTGCCGTACATCGGCGCCGGTGAATTCTACCTCGAGTACGGGGACTTCGACGTGCGGCTGACGGTGCCCGCGAGCTTCATCGTGGCGGCGACCGGCACGCTCGAGAATCCTGGTGAGGTGCTGACGGAACGGCAGCGCGTGAGACTGCTCCAGGCGCAGAGCGGCCGCGAGCCGGTCTCGATCATCACCGGGGACGAAGCCGGGAACCCGGCGCGGACGCGCCCCACGAATTCCGGGACGATCACCTGGCACTTCCGGGCCTCCAACGTGCGCGACGTCGCCTTCGCCTGTGCACCCAACTTCCGCTGGGACGCCACGACGTGGAACGGGATCCTGGTCCAGACCTTCTACCGCCCGCAGGCCGCGCGGTGGGAGGAGGCGATCCGGATGGCGCGGCACACCATCCAGTTCTTCTCCGAGCGGTGGGCGACCTACCCGTGGCCGCAGTTCTCGACCGTCGAGGGACCGATCCAGGGGATGGAGTACCCGATGATCACCTTCGTCCCGAACGACACGAGCCGCACCGGGCTTCATTGGGTGCTGATGCACGAGCTCGGGCACCAGTGGTTCCCGATGATGGTCGGGAACGATGAACGCCGGTACCCGTGGATGGACGAAGGGTTCAACACCTTCATCGACCTGTACGCCGCCGCCGACTACTTCCGCGGAACGCCCTACGCCGATTCGGTCATGAACGGGCCGCTCACCGCGTACCCCGTCAACGCGCGGCCGGGCGACGAGCAACCGCTGATCACGGCGCCCACGGAGGTGCGCACGCTGTACTGGAACGGGTACCAGAAGCCGGCGCTGATGATGCGGCTCCTGCGTGAGGAAGTGCTCGGCCCCGAGGGGTTCGACCGGGCATTCCGCGAGTACGTCAGGCGCTGGGCGTACCGGCACCCGCAGCCGGCGGATTTCTTTCGAACGATGGAGAACGTGAGCGGGCGGGACCTTGACTGGTATTGGCGCGGGTGGGTGTTTACGACGGCGAGGCTCGACCAGGCCATCGACTCCGTCCTCGGCCCGGCGCCCGCACCGACAGGCCCCAACGCGCGCGCGGGACGCGCGGCGGCCGGGCCGCTCAGCGGCGCCGTCCGCATCGTGCTGTCGAACCGCCGTGAGATGGTGATGCCCGCGGAGCTGAAGCTCTTCTACGAGGACGGCACGAGCGAAACGCGGCGGCTGCCGGTGGAGATCTGGAATCTCGGCTCACGCTTTGTGATGAACGTGGATACGCGCGGTAGGCGACTCGTCGGCGCGGAGCTGGATCCGCGAAGGGTCTACCCGGATGCGGACCGGCGGAACAACGTCTGGGGACGACCGCGGTAGGTCGCTGGACGCGACCCCGAGCCGCTGCGGGCTTGGCAAGCGCGCTGGCCGACCCGTGCTCCGGCCTGTATTGTTATGGTGGTCGTCGCCATCTCGCCACCGCCACCCCGAGCATAACGGAGTCCCCATGCTGCGCCGCTCGCTGATCCTGTTCCTGCCGGGGCTGCTGCTCGCCTCCCCGGTGCGTTCGCTGGTTGCCCAGGCCGCCGGTGCCGCGGACCTGGCTCGACCGCTGCCGGTGGACTCGCTGTACACGGTCGGGACGCTGGACAACGGTCTGCGTTACTACATCCGGGTCAACCAGAGGCCGGAGAAGCGCGCGGAGCTCCGCCTGGTGGTCAACGCCGGCTCGGTGCTCGAGGCCGATGACCAGCGCGGGCTGGCGCACATGGTGGAGCACATGGCGTTCAACGGGACGGAACACTTCCCCAAGCAGGCCCTGATCCACTACCTCCAGTCCATCGGCATGCGCTTCGGGGCCGACCTGAACGCCTACACCAGTTTCGACGAGACCGTATACATGCTCACCGTGCCCACCGACACGGGGAGGTTTCTCGAGCAGGGGATCGAGATCCTGGGTGACTGGGCGCACGGGCAGCTGTTCGATTCGGCGGAAGTCGAAAGCGAGCGCGGTGTCGTCATCGAGGAGTGGCGGCTCCGGCGCGGCGCGGGGGCACGGATGCAGGACCGGCAATTCCCCATTCTGTTGCGTGGATCCCGTTACGCCGAGCGGATCCCGATCGGCGACGCGGACTACCTGCGGACCTTTCCTCATGAGCCGCTGCGCCGCTTCTACCGCGACTGGTACCGGCCGGACCTCATGGCCGTGGTCGCGGTGGGAGACTTCGACAAGGCCGCGGTCGAGCGGCTGATCCGTGACCGCTTCTCACGCTTGCCGCGGCCCGCCTCGCCCAGTGCGCGGACGGTCTTCCCAGTTCCCCCTCACGACTCGACCTACGTCGCGATCGCCACGGACCGCGAAGCGACCAACTCCACCGTGGCCGTCTACCACCTGCTTCCGGTGCGCAACCAGTCCACGGTCGGCTCCTACCGGCAGAGGATCGTGGAGCGCCTGTTCAGCGCCATGCTCAACGCGCGCTACTCGGAGATCGTGCAGCGGCCCGACGCACCGTTCGCGTTCGCCGGCTCGGGACGTGGTTACTTCGTCCGGTCGGCCGACGCGTACACGCTGGTCGCCGGGGTGAGGAGTGGCGGCGTCCTGCGCGGGCTGGAGGCGGCGCTCACCGAGACGGAGCGGGTGGCGCGGTACGGCTTCACCGCCACGGAGCTGGAGCGGGAGAAGACCGATGTGTTGCGCGGTTACGAGCAGATCTATGCCGAGCGCGAGCGGCGTCAGTCGGCCTCCCACGCCGCCGAGTGCATCCGCCATATTCTCCAGGGCGAGGACATGACCGGCGCCGAAGTCGAGTATCGCATGCACCAGCAGTTCCTGCCCGGGGTCACGCTCGAGGAAGTGAACCGGCTGGCCCGCGAGTGGCTGGTGGACCGGAATCGCGTCGTCCTCGTCAACGCACCAGAGCAGGAGGGCACGTCGATCCCGACGGAGGCCCAGCTCCTGGCGGTGTTCGGCGCCGTGCGGGCGCAGACGATCGAGCCGTACCACGACTCGACCTCCTCCGCCCCGCTCGTGGCGCACCTGCCGGCGCCCGCGGCGATCGTCTCCGAGCGCCGCATTCCCGAGATCGGCGTCACCGAGTGGAGACTGGCGAACGGGGTGCGGGTGGTGCTCAAGCCGACCGACTTCCAGGCCGACCAGATCCTGCTCTCCGCCAGCAGTCCCGGCGGGACGTCGCTCGCCGCCGACTCGAACTATGTGTCTGCGTCCTTTGCGACGACGGCCGTCGGCGCCGGCGGAACTGGCGAGTTCAGCGCGATCGACCTTGGCAGGATCCTCACAGGCAAGATCGCGTCCGCCAACCCCTTCGTCGGGTCCCGGACCGAGGGCATGAGCGGCTCAGCCTCACCGAGGGACGTCGAGACGATGCTCCAGCTCGTCTATCTCCGCTTCACAGCCCCGCGGCGCGACAGCGCGGCGTTCGTCGCATTTCGCCAGACCTTCCAGGCTCAGCTCGCGAACCGGGGAGCGAGTCCCCAAGCGGCGTTCCAGGACACTATCGGTGTCACGATGAGTCAGCACCACGTCCGGGCCCGGCCGCTTAACGCGGCCGTGCTGGACGAGATCGACCTGGATCGCGCGATGACGTTCTACCGAGAGCGGTACGCCGACGCGAGCGACTTCACGTTTTTCATCGTCGGCAACTTCTCGGTTGATTCGCTGCGGCCTCTGGTGCAGCGATATCTAGGCGGGCTTCCCTCGATCAACCGGCACGAAGCGGGTCGGGACGAGGGCATCCGCCCGCCGACCGGCGTCGTGGACAGGGTGGTGCGCCGCGGCGTCGAGCCGCAGAGCCAGACGTTCCTCTCCTTCACGGGACCGTTTGAGTGGAGCAGGGTCAACCAGTACGTGCTGGGGTCGTTAGGTGAGGTGCTACAGCTGCGCCTGCTCGATCGCCTGCGGGAGGCGCTCGGCGGCACCTACAGCGTCAGCGCGAACGCCGGCGGCGGCCGGGACGCGCCGCAGCGATATGGGGTCACGATCCGGTTCGGCAGTGCGCCCGAACGGGTCGAGGAGCTGACCCGGGTGGTGTTCGCGGAAATCCAGGCGATCAGCGACTCCGGCCCGAGCGCGGCCGAGCTCGAGAGGGTGAAGGAGACGCAGCGGCGCCAGCGCGAGACCGGCTTGCGTCAGAACGCCTTCTGGTTGAGCGTGCTGGGCAGCGCCTATCAGTATGGCGACGACCCGCGCATCGTGTTGACCTACGACACGCTGGTGAGCGGCCTCACCGCGGCGGCGATCCGCGATGCGGCCCGGCGCTACATCAGGACCGACAACTACGTCCACCTGACGCTGCTCCCGGAGGCCCCGCACCAGTGAGCGGGCGGCTTGACTGCGGGCGCATCACGCCTCGGCGCCTCGGTTGGCGGCCGTAGCAAGAATGTGGTTGAGCGGGCAGCGCAATGCGCTCTGGGCTCGCGTGGTGGGCCGCATGACCCCGCTACGGTGGAGGGGTGTGCAGCGGCTGACTACGCGCTGGTTGGGCTGACAAACGAAGAGCCCCGCCACCCAGCGGGGCCGAGCCGCGGTC
This sequence comes from Gemmatimonadales bacterium, assembly GCA_030697825.1. NCBI lineage: Bacteria > Pseudomonadati > Gemmatimonadota > Gemmatimonadia > Gemmatimonadales > Gemmatimonadales bacterium. The sequence continues at coordinate 10,598 of JAUYOW010000135.1, forward strand.
CTGCCCTGCGAACCAGTCCAGTACCTTGTGAGTTGGAGTTCGTCGTAGAGATCGTGCTCGGACATCCGGGCCTTTCGGCTTGACGGACCTCGCTTCCGGCCCCACTATCGTCAGCATACCCGACAGGCCAGGTGGGACATGAACGCGAAGCCGATCCGGGAAGGCATCTTCTGCGGTATCGTCGGTGCGGCCGCACTCGCTTTGTGGTTCCTGATCGTGGACTTGACGGCGGGACAACCCTTCCGCACTCCGGCGGCGCTCGGCGCCGGCCTCTTCCGCGGCCTCCGCGCCGCCGACGCGGCCACCATGCCCGGAGGCACCGTCCCGATGATCCTGGGCTACACGGTCTTCCACGTCATGGTCTTCATCGTGGCCGGGATAATCCTGGCCCACGTGGTCGCGATGCTCGAGCGCGAGCCGGCGGTCTTCCTGATCGCCTTCTTCGCCCTCTTCGTGTTCTACGAGTTCAGCTACCTGGTGTTCGCGCTCGCGTTCGTCCAGCGCGTACTTCAGGACGTGAGTTGGCCCGCGCTGCTCGTGGGCAACGGCGTCGCGGCGGCGTCAATGGGCATGTTCCTCTACCGGCGCCACCCCAAGCTGCACTTCAAGCTCGAGCTCAAACTCAATGCCTGAGACGCGTCGCTCGGGTCCCTACCGCTTGGCCATGCAGTCCGGGCAGGGACAGGTCTCGAGCAACCGCTCCCACGGGTAGATGCCGGACGAGTGCCCGTCGCTCCACTGGACGTGCATCGCGTAAGCTCCGACCAGCTTGATCGCGAGCGCGCGCACCCCCGGCGCAACGGAGCCCGGATCGAGGATCGGGCGGCGGGTCATCTCCTCCACGCACGCGGCGCACTGACAGGCGAGGCGCAGCGCCCGCGCCTCATACGTCGCGACGTGCCCGCGCTCCTCCCACTGGATCTCGATCTTCGCCCCGTCGTCGATGCGCTTGACGACGTAGGGCACCGGGATCGGCTTCACGTTTCTCCTGTGCGTCTGCGCGTCTGTGCGCCTGTGCGCCTGTGCGTCTGGGCGCCTGTGCGTCTGTCTTCTATGGCCAGATCCCCCTCAGCTCCGTGACATGCGCCACCCGGTCCAGCGCCACGACGTATGCGGCGGTGCGCGCGTCCACCTTCTTCTCCTTGGCCACGTCGAAGACCCGGTGGAAGGCGCTCACCATCTTCTTCTTCAGCTTGCCGTCCACCGTCTCCGCGTCCCACTGCTCGTCCTGGATGTTCTGCACCCACTCGTAGTACGACACCGTCACGCCGCCGCCGTTGGCGAGGATGTCGGGCACGACCGGGATGCCACGGCGCTGCAGGATCTCGTCGGCGGCGGGCGTGGTCGGCCCGTTGGCGGCCTCGGCGACCAGCCTGGCGCGGACCTTCTCGGCGTTCTGCGACGTGATCTGGTTCTCGAGCGCGGCGGGGATCAAGACGTCACACTCCAGCTCGAGCAGCTCCGCGTTGCTGACGGGCGACGTGCCGGGGAAGCCGGCCACACTCCCGGTTTTCGCCTTGTGCGCGAGCAGCGCCGCCGGGTCGAATCCCCCGGGCGACGCGACGCCGCCGCTCGAGTCGCTCGCGGCGACGATCTTCGCCCCCCCCTGGTGCGCGATGATCGCCGCGAACGAGCCGGCGTTGCCGAACCCTTGCACTGCGACGCGCGCGCCCGAGAGCGCGCGCACCCCGTCCACCAGCCCGCGCCCGATCGCCTCCTCGACGCAGAAGATGCAGCCCCGCGCCGTGGCGGTGGCCCGGCCGTGAGAGCCCCCCAGTTCGAGCGGCTTGCCCGTCACGACCGGCAGGTTGTTCTGGCCTTTGTGCATCATGTCGTAAGTGTCGAAGATCCACGCCATGGTGGTGGCGTCGGTGTAGACGTCGGGCGCGGGGATGTCCACCGTCGGGCCGATTGCGTTGCCGATCTGGGTGACGAACCGGCGGGTGATGCCGCGCTTCTCGTCCACGGAAAGGCGCTTGCCGTCGCACACCACCCCGCCCTTCGCACCCCCGAAGGGGATGTCCATCACGGCGGTCTTCCACGTCATCCACGCCGCCAGCGCCTTCACCTCGTCCTCAGTGACGTCCGGGTGATAGCGGATACCACCCTTGAACGGGCCACGGGCGTTGTTGTGCTGCACCCGGTAGCCGGTGAAGACGCGCATCGAGCCATCGTCCATCTTGACGGGGAAGTCGATGCGGATCGTGCGCTCCGGCCGGCGCAGGTTTTCCAGCAGGCCTTCGCTCGCCCGCACGTGCCGTGCGGCGCGCGTGAATTGCTCCTGGGCGATGTGGAAGGGGTTGAGGTCTTCCATGAAACGCTCCCGCCGCTCCGAGGGGAGCGGAGAGACTATCCCGCCGGGGAGCGAAGCGCCAGGCTGGCTAGCGCGGAACGGCCGCGATGATGCGGAGCGGCGCCCCGCTGCCCCCGCCGATCTTCATCGGCAGCGCGATGACGTACGCGCCGATGTGCGGCAGAGCGTCGAGCGTGCCGAGGTTCTCGAAGGCGGGGATGTCGGCCGCGAACAGGATGCGGTGACTCTGGTAGTCTCGCGACTGGCCGCGGTCGATGCTTGGCGTGTCGAGGCCTATCGCCGAGATGTGGCGCTCGCGGACCAGCCAGCGCGCGGCGTCGGGATCGAGGCCCGGGAAGTGCAGCTCCGGCACGGCCGCGGGTCCGGTCTTGGGGGTGCCGAGGTAACGGCGCCGTTCGTTCCAGTATTGCGCCCACCCGGTCCTGAGGAGGACGATGGCGCCGTCCTCGATGCGCCCATACCCGGCCTCCCAGCGCTGAAGATCCTTCACCGACACGAGGTAGTCGGGGTTCCACCCGGCCGAATCCCGCACGTCCACCACGGCCGCCGGACCGATGAGCTGCCGGACCGGGATGGCATCAGCCGCTCGGCGTCCCTCGGCGAAATGGATCGGGGCGTCGAGGTGGGTCCCGCCATGCTCCGCGGCGGAAAAGTTGTTCGCCGAGTAGTAGTACCCACCCGGCGTCTGACCCGCCGCCACCACCTCGAGCGTGAACGGCTTGGCAGTCGGCCAGTAGATGGTCTGGCTGGAGAAGGAGTGGGTGAGGTCGATCCACTGCATGCCGTTCCCGAACACCTGTCGGGCGGCGGCGCCATTCGACGGTGGCTTCTGGCAGGCGCCGAGCAAGAGAAGCGGCGCGAGGACGGGAATCGCGAGTCGGTTGGTCGCCATAGGCGCCACGTTATAGCACCCGACGCGCCAATCCGCTACCTGGACCGCCGGCCCGCAAACGCACCAACGCGCTGGCGCGCTGGCCCGTGCGCTCCATCAAAGGCCCCACAACCCGCCACCCATTCTCCGAATCCTCCTGAGGTTCAAGCTCGTTCTATGTTGAACGGCCATCAACGGCCCCACCACCCGCCACACATTCTCCGCCACGATCCGGTGCCCCGCCGGCGTCGGGTGGATCCCATCGGCCTGATTGAGCGAGTCCACCCCGCCCACCCCTTCGAGCAGGAACGGGATCAGTGGCAAATGCTCGCTCCGCGCGAGGTCCCGGAAGAGCGCACGGAAAGCGGACGCGTACCGAGGGCCGAGGTTCGGGGGTACTTCCATGCCGGCCAGCACTATCGTCATGGTGGAGTCGTAGACGCGGGCCCGCGCGATGATCGCCTCGAGGTTGGCTCGCGTCGAGTCCACGCCCTGCCCCCGGAGCCCGTCGTTGGCGCCCGTCTCGATGACGAGCACCCGGATCGGTCCCTGAAGCAGCCAATCGAGCCGGCGGCGTGCGCCCGCGGACGTCTCCCCCGAAAGGCCGGCGTTGACCACGCGCCAGCCGAGGCCGAGGCTGTCGAGACGGCGCTGGACGACCGCGGGATAGGCGGAGTCGGGATCGACGCCGAGACCGGCGGTGAGGCTCGTCCCGAGGAACAGCAGGATCGGGGCATCGGCGGGCAAGCGCGAGGAGAGACCTCCCGCGCGAGGGACGGCGCCGGGCGTACCGTCCGACGACCCGGGCGCGGGAGCTTGCTCCGACCGCGCGCACGCCGCCAGGAGGAACATCATCGCCGAGGCGTGTATCATTCGGGCCATGCTCATCGCGAACGACCTCACCAAGATCTACCAGAGCGGCGGCCGGCCGCTCACCGTCCTCAAGGAAGTTAGCCTGGCCGTCGAGCCCGGTGGATTCCTCGCGGTCGTGGGGCCTTCGGGGTGCGGCAAGACCACCCTTCTCGGCCTCCTGGCCGGCCTCGACGTGCCGTCCTCGGGAACGGTGCGGCTCGATGGCCAGGACCTCCACGCGCTCGGAGAGGACCAGCGGGCACGATTGCGGGGAGAAAAGGTCGGCTTCGTCTTCCAGACGTTCCAGTTGATACCGACGCTCACGGCCCAGGAGAACGTCCAGGTCCCGATAGAGCTGGGGAGCAGACGCGCCGACGCACCTGCGCGCAGGAACGGCGCTTCCGAGCGGGCGCGCGACTTGCTCGAGCGGGTCGGGCTCGGCGGCCGTGAGCACCACTACCCCGCCCAGCTCTCCGGCGGCGAGCAGCAGCGCGTCGCCATCGCCCGCGCCTTCGCCAACCAGCCCCGCATCCTCTTCGCCGACGAGCCGACCGGCAACCTCGACGCCGCCACCGGCTCGCGGGTCATCGAGCTGCTCGTCGAGTTGAACCGCGAGCGGGGCACCACGCTGGTCCTCGTCACCCACGACGCCGACCTCGCGGCCCGCGCGAAGACCACCCTGCACCTCAGGGACGGCGCGGTCGTGCCAGCCGGGTCGCGGTGAGGAAACTCCGCTTCGTGCTCGCGCTCGCCTGGCGCGAGAGCCGTGCCTCGCGCCGCCGACTCCTCCTCTTCGCCTCCGCCATCTCGCTCGGCGTCGGCGCACTCGTGGCCATCGGCTCGTTCACGGCGAACCTCGAGCGCGGAGTGCGCTCCCAGGCGCGCGAGCTCCTCGGCGCCGACCTCGAGCTGGGCAGCAGCCGGCCGTTCTCGCGGAACCTCGAGGCCGTCCTCGACTCCGTTACCCGCGCCGGCGCGCGCGTCGCGCGCCGATCCAGTTTCTCGTCCATGGCGTACGTGAGGCGCACCGAAGGGATCCGCCTCGTCGACGTCCGAGCGGTGGGCCCGGGCTTCCCGTTCTACGGTGACGTCGTGACGAGCCCCGCGGGCCGCTGGCGCGCGCTCGACACCGCGCGCGTGGCGATCGTGGACACCAGCCTCCTGGTCGCGCTGAACGCGCACGTCGGTGACACGCTCGAGATCGGCAGCGCTCAGTTCCCGATCGCCGGCGTCGTTTCCGAGGTGCCAGGCCATGTCACCGGCGGACTGAACGCCTTCGGCACGCAGGTCTACATCCCCATCCGACACGTCCCCGCCACCCGCCTGATCGTCTTCGGCAGCCGGGTGCGGAACCACGCCCTGATCAAATTCGCCGACCCGCGGGACGTGCGACGCCTGATCATCCGCCATCGCGCGCTCTTCAACCGCGAGCGCGTCGGTGCGCAGACCGCGGACGAAACCCAGTCCGAGATCACGGGCGTCCTCGACAACCTCTCGACCTTTCTACAGTTCGTGGGGCTGATCGCGCTACTCCTGGGCGGCATCGGCGTGGCGAGCGGCGTCGGCGCGTTCGTCGCCGGCAAGATCGATACCGTCGCGACGCTCCGCTGCCTGGGCGCCGGCCGGCCGCTGGTCTTCGCGGTCTACCTCACCCAGGCCGCCGTGCTCGGCCTCATCGCCGCGACCGCGGGGGCCGGCCTCGGGGTCGGTACGCAACTCATGCTCCCGTGGCTGCTCCGGGACCTCCTCCCGGCGAACGTGCGGTTCCGCCTGGAGCCGGACGTCGTACTCGGCGGGATCGGGGTCGGGGTCGCGGTCGCCGTGCTCTTCGCGCTGCGCCCGCTCCTTGAAGTGCGCCTGGTGTCCCCGCTCCAGGCGATCCGCCGTGCCTATGAGACCGCCCCGGTGCGCGCGCGGGATCCATGGCGCCTTGCGGCCCAGGGCTTGGTCGCCATCGGCGTGCTCGCGCTATGCATGTACCGCAACGACGAACCTCGGGTCGGGCTGGGGTTCGCGGTCGCCATCGGGCTCTCCGTGGGGATCCTCGCACTGTCCGCGCGCGGCGCGGTCGCGCTCGCCCGCCGCGTCACCCGCGGGCCGCGGTTCCGCGCCAGCTGGCCATACGTCGTCCGCCAGGGGCTCGCCAACCTCCACCGGCCGCGCAACCAGACCCAAAGCGTCGTGATCGCGCTCGGCTTCGGCGTGGGACTGCTGTCGGCGCTTTACCTGGTGCAGGCCAACCTCATGAGCTTCGTGCGCGCCAGCACCGCCGCGGTGCACGGCCGCCCTAACCTCGTCTTCATCGACATTCAGAACGACCAGGACTCGGGCGTGAGGAGCCTGGTGCGCGACGCCGGCGCCCCGCTGCTCCAGGTCGTGCCCATCGTGCCGATGAAGATCGCGGCGGTCAACGGCCGGTCGAAGGAAGACCTGCTCAAGGACACTTCCCGTGCGGCGCCCCGGTCGTGGACGCTGCGGCGCGAGTACCGCTCGACCTACCGCGACAGCGGTGTGGCATCCGAAAGACTGGTGCGCGGCGCTTGGTGGACCGGCCGCGGCGAGGCCGCGCCGGGAATGCCCTTCCCCGTCTCGCTCTCCACCGACCTCGCCACCGACCTCCACGTCGGCGTCGGCGATGCGATCACTTGGGACGTCAGCGGCGTGACGGTCCAGACCCGGGTGGTGGGGCTGCGGGAGGTGGACTGGGCGCGCTTCGAGACCAACTTCTTCGCGGTCCTGAGCACGGCGGCGCTCGAGCGAGCGCCCCGGTCGTACGTGGTCCTCACGCGGATGGACGACGCTGGGGCGCGGGCCCGGCTCCAGCGTGCCGTCAGCGAGCGGTTCCCCAACGTCACCAGCTACGACGTGGCGCTCCTCCAGCGCACGGTGGAGCGGATCCTGAGCCGCGTCGCCCTCGCGATCCGCTTCATGGCGGTGCTGAGCCTGGGCACCGGCGCGCTGGTGCTGCTGGGCGCCGTCGCCGCGGGACGGCTCGAGCGCATCCGTGAGGGCGCGCTGCTCAAGGCCCTGGGCGCCACTCGCCTCCAGATCGAGCGCATCTTCCTCGCCGAGTACCTGGCGCTCGGGGCCCTGGCCGCACTGGTCGGGATCGGCCTGGCGAGTGGGGGGGGGTGGGCCTTCACGCACTACGTGCTCGAGCTGCGCTTCTCCGTCCCCGCCCCCGCGATGTTCGCGGTCTTCGGAGTCACCACCCTGCTCGTGACGGTCGTGGGGATGACGGCCAGCCGAGAGGTATTCCGGAGGACCGCCATGGAGGTGCTGAGGGATGTCTAGGAACGGGGGTGTAGGGTGTAGGGTGTTGGGTGGTGGCGCGCGCGGGGCAGGCTAGGAGAGCCCCGGGAAGCGGTAGTACAGGTCCCCGTTGTCGTCCGAGTCCGTCTCCACGAAGCCGTTCACCGCCATCTCGTTGAGCTGGCGCTGCACTTCCTTGAAGCCGCGGCCCGTCGCGGCCACCGCCTCGGCGACCGTCAGCTTGCCGCCGTTCTTCTCCGCCGCCGTCACCAGCGACACTTCGAACTCCTCCGTCGTCCGAGGCGCGCGCCGGCCTCCGGCAGGCAACGCCCCCGCCACACCACCGGCCGCCAGCGCCTGCTGGCCAAGACCCTGGATCAGGAGGCGGTTGTTGGCGTCCTCGATCATCCCTGGGATGAGGAACAGGTCGATGAACTGGCCGACGCCGAAGAGTCCGAGCGTGAAGAGGTAAAGGAGCCCGGTGCCGAGCTTCCCCGCGTAGATGCGCTGAAGGCCGCAAACCCCGAGGAAGCTCGCGGCCCAGAGGATGTAGGCGGTGTTCTTGTCCTTCACGTCTGAAAAGATAAGGGTGTGGGGTTTAGAGGGGGTAGGGTGTAGAAAGCACCCGTACCGCCTACACCCTACCCGCTATACCCTACACCCTTCCGTCACGCCTCCGAGCCCTTCTCACTCCACCGCTTGAACAGATGGAAACCCCACCAGATCAGGCCGGCGATGAGCGCGAACTTCAGCGCCCACAACAGGAAGCCGATCAGCACGCCCAGGAGCGGGAAGAACACCAGGCCGGCCAGCTTGATCAGCACCAACCCCACCACGCCCGTGGCGGCAAGCATCGCTATCGGTTTCAACATGAACACGTCTCCGGCTCAGGTTTTCCGCACCCTGTGCGTCGGTGCGTCGGTGCGTCCCCCTACGCAGGAACACCCGGCCGGGTTGCAGGTCACGGGATCATCCCGCCGGCGGCCCCGGCCGGCCCCGGTGGGAGGTGCTCCGCGAGGAAGCGGGTGTACAGGTCGAACCGGTGGAGTGCCGCGCCGTCGCTGGCGATGCCGTGGTTCCGGTTCGGGTAGACCATCAGCTGGAACGGCCGCTGCGCCCGGACTAGCGCGTTCACCATCGTCTCGGTGTTCTGGTAATGGACATTGTCGTCGCCTGAGCCGTGGACGATGAGGAGGCTCCCGCGCAGATTGGACGCGTAGGTGAGCGGCGAGCCGCGGTCGTATCCCACGGAGTTGTCTCTCGGGAGCCCGTTGTAGCGCTCGGTGTAGATCGTGTCGTAGAACTTCCAGTGGGTGACGGGCGCCGCTGAGATCGCGGCACTGTAGACACCGGGGTTTTGGAGGATGCAGTTCAGGGCCATGAACCCGCCGTAGCTGTGCCCGTAGATGCCGATGCGGGTCGAATCGATGAACGACCAACGTCCGATCGCCCTTGCCGCGGCGCCCTGGTCCTCGGTCTCGACCACGCCGAGCTGGCGGTAGATGATCTTGCGCCAGGCGCGGCCGTGCCCGTTGGTGCCGCGGTTGTCCACGCTCGCGACTATGTACCCACGTTGCGCCAGCAACTGGTACCAGAGGTAATTGTTGCCCCCCCAGCTGTCGAGCACGGTCTGCGAGCCCGGTCCGCCGTAGATGCTGATGAACACCGGATAACGCCGCGACGGGTCGAAATCGGGCGGCCGGATGAACCACGCGTCGAGCTCCGTCCCTCCGCCGATGTCCACCGTCCGGAACTCCGACCTGCCGCGCCTCAGGGACGCCACCCGCGCGCGGAGCTGCGCGTTGTCCACCAGCGTCCGCAATACCTGATGGTCCGGAAGCCGCACCAGATCCGTGACGGGTGGCGTGTCGAAGCTCGAAAAGGTGTGGATGGCGAACCGGAAGCCGGGAGCCGCGTTGTACCCGTGCGAGCCGGCCTGCGCGGCGGGAGAGAGCCGCTCCGGCACGCCGCTGCCGTCGAGGCGCGCGCGATAGAGAAACCGCTGCGCGATGTCGTCGGGCGAGGCGATGTAGTAGACCCAGCCGCCCGAATCGTCCACGCCCCGGTATCCGAACACATCGAAAGCGCCGGGCGTGAGGAGCCGGGCCTGCCCCGTTTCGCGCGAGACGAGCCAGAGGTGGTCCCATCCATCGCGCTCGCTCTGCCAGATGAAGTCGCGCCCGTCGTTGACGAAGGTCGGGCTATCGTAGGTCTCCACCCAAGCGCTGTCCTGGTCGGTGAAGATGGTCCGCACCGCGCCGGTCCGCGCGTCGGCCATCATCACGTGCACCGTGTTCTGGAGCCGGTTCAGATGCTGGATCATCAGCTCGGACACAGCGGCCCCGCCCGGGGCGGGCGCCCATTCCATGCGCGCGATGTAGTTGTTGAGCGCGTCTCCGGGGACCTGCATCCAGCGCGTCGCGCCGCCCGCTGCGCTCACCACCCCCACGCGCGCCGCGGAGTTCGTCTCACCGGCCTTGGGGTACTGCACCGGCACGGCGAACGAATAGAGCGAGTCGGTGTCGTTGATGAGGTCGAAGTTTCGCACCCCGGTGATGTCCAGCTGCCAGTACGCGATCCACCGGCCATCCGGGCTCCAGCGCCAGCCGTCGTGGAGCCCCAGCTCTTCCTCATAGACCCAGTCGAAGCTGCCGTTGACCAGGGTAACCGACCCGTCGCGGGTGAGCTGCGTGACGCGGCCGGCCGCGAGGTCCTCGACGTAGAGGTTGTGCTCCCGCACGTAACCCACGCGCCCGCCGTCGGGGGAGAACTTCGCGAACATCAGGGTGGAGGGGCGCGCCGCGGGGCCGCCCAGCTTGCGCAGGCGCCATGAGTCGAGATCCAGCACCCAGTAGTCGCCGCGGTCGTTGGTGCGCCAGACCGGCTGCCCCCTGGTGAACACGAGCAGCCTCCGGCCGTCGCCTGACCAGGCGTAGTCCTCGATCTCGAGCGGCACCGTATCACCGGGCGCGACCAGCCGCGCTGCGGGGACCAGGGTGTCGCGCCCGCCGGTCGCCGCGTCGTACCGGACGATGTCGCGCCCGCGCCGCGTCTCGGCGCCCCGCTCGAGCGTGGTGTACGCGGTGCCACCGGCGAGCCAGCGCGCCGGGCCGAAGGGCGCGCTCCGGAATTCGGCGCCCGCGAAGATCCGGTCGGTGGTGAGCGGCGCGGGGTCTGCCGCGGCGGGTTGCTGCGCCGAGAGCGGCGTGGCAAGCTCCAGCGCGACGGCGACCAGCAGTGCGCCCGCGAGGCGCACCAGCGGCGGGCGGCGGGACCAAACGCCACAGACCGCCACAACGATGCGAGCGTTCATACCAGTGTCTGGACTCCGCTGATCAGGGGAGTGCGCGACGGTGCTCGTCGCCGACCGGCGGCGACCGCGTGACGTCGTAAGATAGCTCGCTCGCGATGCCGGCGCCCCCCGGTCGCCCTGCGCCTCAGGCCGGGCGGCCCGTCCCCCCTCGCGCGCCCGCCGGGCAGCTTGCCTTGCCCGGCGGAACCACGCTGGGTATCATCGCCGGTCGCCTGAGGTTAAGGATTCCTTCAAGGTCGTTTCATGTGCGCTGGAGCTTCGCGGAGCGATTCTTCCTCGCCACATCATCCAGGACCCAGGAGTTCCAGTGCTGATATCGGTTCCCAGGGAGACTGCACTCGGCGAACGCCGCGTGGCGTTGGTTCCGGAGTCGTGCAAGAAGCTGATCCAGGCGGGGTACGCGGTGGCGATCGAATCCGGGGCGGGCGACGGAGCCTACCTGCCGGACAACGCCTACCGTGAGGTGGGGGTTGCGGTAGAAGGCGACCCCGCCGCACTCCTTTCCAAGGCCGATGTCGTGCTGCGGGTGAACGCCCCGCCGGTGGGCGGGGCGCCGGGGGGGGGGCGTAACGAGGTGGAGTGGATGCGGCCGGGCGCGGTACTGCTGGGCTCGCTCATGCCGCTACGCAACCTCGACGTCGTACGCGCCCTCGCGGCGCGCGGGATCACCGCCTTCTCGACCGACGCCATCCCGCGAACCACTCGCGCGCAATCCATGGACACGCTGTCGTCAATGGCCAGCATCGCCGGGTATCGCGGGGTGCTGCTGGCGGCCGCCGAGCTGCCGAAGTACTTCCCCATGCTGATGACGGCGGCCGGCATGGTGCCGCCGGCCAGGGTCTTCGTGGTAGGGGCGGCGGTCGCCGGGCTTCAGGCGATCGCGACCGCCCGGCGGCTCGGGGCCAACGTGACCGGGACCGACGTGCGACCGGAAGTGAAAGAGCAGATCGAGAGTGTCGGCGCGAAGTACGTCGGCATCGATCTCGGCGCAAGCGCGGCCGCCGGCGGCGGCTATGCCAAGGAGCTGACGGACGAGGACAAGGCGCGCCAGCGTGAGTTGCTCAGGGAGCAGTGCGCGGCGGCGGACGTCGTCATCACGACCGCGCTGATCGGTGGCGTCTTCGCGCCCCGGCTGATCACGCGGGACATGGTGCGGGGCATGCGGCCGGGCTCGGTCATCGTGGACCTGGCGGCCGACGGCGGCGGCAACTGTGAGCTGTCACGCCCGGGCGAGACGGTGGTCGAGGACGGCGTGAAGATCCTGGCGCCGCTCAACGTGCCGGCCGCCATGCCGACCCACGCCAGCACGCTATTCTCCCGGAACCTCACCGCCTTCGTACAGGAGTTCACCAGGGAGCAGGCGTTCCAGCTCGACCCGGCGGACGACATCCAGCAGGGAGCCCTGATCACCCACGCGGGCCAGGTGGTGCACGCCCGCACCAAGGAAGCGCTCGCCAAGGTGTGAGCGAAAGGAGAAGCAGCACGATGGCTCGACGCTTCATCCTCCTGCGGCTGCTGCCGCCGTTCGTGACGACGCTGCTGGTCGGCCTGCCGGTGGCGGCGGCTGCCCAGGACGCGGCGACCACCGCGCACCCGGAGCAGGCGTTCGACTACTGGTCCATGGTGTTCGTGTTCCTGCTGGCCACGTTCATCGGGATCGGCGTGATCCGCCGCGTGTCCCGGCTGCTGCATACCCCGCTCATGTCCATCACGAACGCGATCTCGGCGATCGCCGTCGTGGGGTCGATCATCGTCACGGGGTCCGACCACCCGCCGATCATCCGCTTCATGGGCGCGGTCGCGCTGTTCGCGTCCATGACGAACATCGTGAGCGGGTTCCTGATCACCGACCGCATGCTCAAGATGTTCAAGACGCCGCGTGAGGGAGCAGGCAAGTGAACGCGTCCCTCGTACAGCTGACGTACCTCGTCGCGGCCGCGCTGTTCGTCTTCTCGCTTCACTGGATGAACGACCCGAAGACCGCGCGGCGCGCGGTCTACGCCGGCGTGGCGGCGATGGCGCTCGCGGTGCTGGCCACCTGGGGCCAGTCCGTCGTGGTGCATCACGGCTGGATCATCATCGCCATCTTGGCCGGCGTGGCCGTCGGCATTCCGCTGTCCATGGTGCCGCTGACGGCCGTGCCCCAGCGGACGGCCCTGTCGCACGCGTTCGGCGGCCTCGCCGCCGGCCTCGTGGGCACCGCCGAGTACTACCTGTGGTACAGCGAGGGCCCGGAGAACCTCACGACCTTCAAGATGACGGCGATCATCGCCGAGATCATCCTGGGCTTCCTGACCTTCACCGGCAGCCTCATGGCCGCCGGCAAGCTCCAGGAAGTGAAGTGGATCCCGCAGCGCCCGGTGACGTACCGGGGCCAGAACGTCATGAACATCGGGCTGCTGCTGATCGCCGCGGTCATCGGCGTGATGCTGATCGCCGAGCCGACGGCCACCTGGGCGCCCCAGCTGTTCCCCGTGGTGATCGGGATGTCGCTGCTGTTCGGCGTGCTCCTGGTCATCCCCATCGGCGGCGCGGACATGCCGACGGTGATCTCGATCCTCAACGCGTACGCCGGCCTCTCGGCGGTGGCGATGGGGTTCGTGCTCGACAACAAGCTGCTGATCACGGCCGGCGCGCTCGACGGCTCGAGCGGTCTCATCCTGTCGATCATCATGTGCAAGGCGATGAACCGCTCGTTCGTCAACGTGCTGTTCGGCGCGTTCGGCCAGGTGCAGCAGGCTAAACAGCTCGGCGAAGGCAAGGTCTACAAACCGGAAACGATCGAGGGTGCCGCGCAGGTCCTGGAGCAGGCCAACCTGGTCGTCATCATCCCCGGCTACGGGATGGCGGTCGCGCAGGCGCAGCACAAGATCCGGGAGCTGTACGACCAGCTCAAGAAGCGCGGCATCACGGTGAAGTTCGCCATCCACCCGGTGGCCGGACGCATGCCGGGCCACATGAACGTGCTGCTCGCGGAAGCGGACATCCCGTACACGGACCTGTCCGAGATGAGCGACATCAACACCGACATGCCGCAGTGTGACGTGGCGCTGGTGGTCGGCGCGAACGACGTGGTGAACCCGGTGGCACGGTACGACAAGACGAGCCCGATCTACGGCATGCCGATCATCGACGCGGACAAGGCCCGGACGGTCTACGCGATCAAGCGGAGCAAGAACCCGGGCTTCGCCGGCATCGACAACGAGCTGTATTTCTCGGACAAGACCTGGATGCTGTTCGGAGACGCTAAGAAGGTCATCGGCGACCTGGTGAAACAGTTCGGCGACTCAGGCGGCCACTAGCATCACCGCCGCGCCACCGTGGCCACCGTCCCCAACGCCCGCTCCACTGCCGCCGCCACGACATCGGGCCGCTCCTCCTGGAGGTAGTGCCCCGCGCCCGGGACCATTTCGAGCGTGAACCCGACCACCTCGTGCCTGAGGAGAGCAATCTCGCGTTCGCTCACGCGGCCGCCGTGCGGCGCCTCCCCCACCAGCAGGAACACCGGACACCGCACCTCGGCGAGGCGAGGCGCCAGAGCCATCGGCTCGTGCGACCCCGCCATCGCCATGAATGCCAGGAGCGTCGCGCCGAAGTCCGCGGTCGCGCCCTCCGTGTAACGCGCGATGGCCTCGTCGGTCACCCACGCCGGGTCACCCGACGCGCGCACCAGCGACGAACGGACGCGCCCGCGCAGCCCGGCGCTGCCCACCATTCGAATGAGCGGCGCGAAGGACATTGCGCGGCGGAACCCCGGCGTCGCCGCGGTCTCCGACGGCCCTCCGTCGAGCGAGACGACCGCGCGCACCAGCTCGGGGCGGCGCACGGCCATCCGGAACACCATCCCGCCCGCCGTCGAGTGCGCGACCACCACCGCCTCACGCACCCCCAGGATGTCGAGGACCGTGGCGATGCGGTCGGCCTGAGCCGTGAGCGAGTAGTCCGCACCGCGCGGACGCGCGGAGCCTCCTATCGCGAGGGGCTCGATCACGATCGTGCGACGTCCCGACGCCGCGAGCAACGACACCACCTTGCGCCACCCGTATGCCGAGCCGAATAGCCCCGGGACCAGGACGACGGGGGCGCCGTCGCCGTGCGCCGTCACCAGGAGTGTTTCCGCCAGCGCCACCTCCACTCGCTGGATCGGTGCGACACCGAGGGCGACGGCGAGCATGAAGGGCAGCATCGCAGCCTCCTTGCTCAGCTGGTGACGACGCGCCGCGCACGCCGCTTCGAATGCCACCACTTCCAGGTGCCGGCCCCTGCTCCGAACACCACCGACCCCGCCGACAGGCCGAGCAACCAGCCGTCGGGGACGTTCAGGACGGCGCCCAGCGCGGCCGGGATGAAGAGCTTGGGGAGTCGGCCCAGCGTATCAGCCGCCACGTAGCGCGCCGCCGGGTAGCGCGAGACCGCCGCAAGCGTGCGGGTGATCCAGTCGGGGATGGGCGAGACCGCGGCCACCGCGACCGCGAGTGCGGGCCAGCGCTGGAAGAGCCGCATCAGCCGCGAGCCGTTCACCCCCAGGCGCACCCTCCCGAGCGCGCGCAGGTCCATCACGCCGCGCACCAGGTGGAGCGACAGGATCTCGGCGTAGGCGCTCGCGGCCGCCGCCACGAGCGTCACGAGCCACGCGGGATAGAGCCGGCCATAGAGCATCAGGACCGGCTCGAGCCCCGCCGGGATGAAGGCGGAGAGGGGACCACGCATCCACAGCGTCGTCAGCGCCAGCGGTATCAGCGGGGCCGCCTGCGGCACCCACTGTACGATCGGTATCGCCACCAGCCCCACCACGGCAGTGGCACGCAGGGCCGCGTCCCACTCACGGTTCCCAAGACGCTGGGCCAGGATCGCCGGGACCCGCATCGCGGCGACCGGCACGGCCCGGACCGACGACCCGACGGCGGTCACGGGACCTCCGCCCGCGCGATCGAGGCCAGCAGCCCGCCCGGCGCGTCGAAGAGCGCCGCCAGCAGCGTTGCCAGCAGCGCGATCCAGAGGGCGGCGAAGACCGGCACGAACCGGCGCCGCACCCCCAGCATTTCCGGGAAGCGCATCGGCTTGCCGGTGAACTTGCCCGGGGCCTCCAGCGGCGAACCGAACTTCTTGTGCGTCTCGATCGTCGCGATCGTTAGGCCGAGGGCGCCGAAGGCGACGGCGAGATAGCTGGTCGTGAACGACGACAGCACCAGACCGTACGCCGTCGCGAGCGCCGGACTACGGAAGAACTTCAGGAGCTGGAATCCCTCCTTGGGAGCGTCCTTCCACGCGCCGCCGAAGGCCGAGATCCAGCCGCCGATGCTGCCGACCACCAACACCATGCCCAGCGGGAAGACCGCCGTCCCGGCCGGCTCCAGCCACCCCAGCCCCAGGACCACGAGCGCGACCGCCGCGGCGCAGCCGATCCCGGCTGCCGCGCGGACCCGCCGGCTCGATACGACCCTGCCGACCACCGCGAACTGCATAGGGATGAAGTACTTCGACTGGTCCTCTTCGCGGATGAACGTCTTGTGCCACTCGACGAGGGCGCGCTCGAGAACGTAGGCAAGCCCGAAGAGCAGGACGGCGTCCCCAGGCGTGCCGGGATCGAAGCGCATCAGCAACTGGATCAAGACCGCGGACCCTGCGCCGACGATCACGCTCCGGCAGTACTTCCGCGCGCTGAACCCTTCGTACAAGGCGTCCTTGTACATCCCCCAGGTGGCGACATGGAGTCCGCTCGCCGCGCCGATCAGGGCCGCGGGGACCACCCCAAAGCTGGTGGAGGCTGCGAGGAACCATGACATGGACCCACCCCGGTTCGAGTGGGTCCAAGCTTTCAGCGAGGGGTCAAGCCGGAATCAAGAGATGCGCGCGCTCCCGAGCAGGGCGATGGCGGCGTCTCCGGGGATGGGCTCCGAGAAGAGGAATCCCTGGACGTGGGCGCACCCGATCGCGCGGAGCAGCGCGAGCTGCTCCTCGGTCTCGACTCCTTCCGCGATCACGTCGATGCCGAGGTTGCGCGCCAGCGTCACGATCGTCCGGATGATCTCCGAGTTCTCGCCGCGCAGGCCCAGGTTGCTCACGAACGAGCGGTCGATCTTGAGAGTGTCGATCTGGAAGCGGTGGAGGTAGCTGAGGGAGGAGTACCCGGTGCCGAAGTCGTCCATGTGGAGCTGCACGTTGAGCGCGCGGAGGCGAGCCAGCATCGACACCGCCGACTCGGCGTTCTCGACGATGACGCTCTCCGTGATCTCGAGCTGGAGCGTGTGCGCGTCGAGACCGGTCTCCTTCAGGATGAGCGCGATCTGGTCTACCAAGTCCGGCTGGAGCAGCTGCTTGGCGGAGAGGTTGACGCTCATGGCGAGGGGATGCTCAGGGCCGGCCAGCTGCTGCCAGACCTTGATCTGGCGGCATGCCTCGCGGAGCACCCACAGCCCCAGGGGGACTATCATACCGGTCTGCTCCGCCACCGGGATGAACGAGGCCGGTTGCACCAGGCCCCGCTGCGGGTGCTGCCAGCGCGCCAGCGCCTCGAAACCGACGATCTTGCCCGACCTCATCGAGACTATCGGCTGGTAGTGGAGGAGGAACTCGTCGCGCTCGAGCGCTCGCCGGAGGTCCGTCTCCAGCTGCAGCATTGCCACGGCGTGCTTATGCATCTCAACCTGGAAGACCTCGTGGCGCGCCCCGCCCTGCTCCTTGGCGCGGTACATCGCCAGGTCGGCGTCGCGCAGGAAGTCCTCGGGCCGGTCGTAGCCCGCCACCGAGAGCGCGATCCCGATACTGGCGCTCCCGAACACCTCCTGCGTGCCCAGGACGAACGGCTGCTTCAGCTCGTTCTCGATACGGTCGGCCACGCGGATGGCGTCGCCGACGTCGTGGATGTCGTCGAGGAAGAGGGCGAACTCGTCGCCGCCCAGGCGGGCCGCGGTGTCGCCGGGCCGGACGCAACGCTCGAGGCGACGCGCGATCGCCGTCAACAACTGGTCTCCCGTGGAGTAGCCGAGGCTCTCGTTGACCAGCTTGAATCGGTCGATGTCGAGCACCACTACCGCGTAGGCGTAATCCTCCCGCCGTTTCCCGCGGCCGATGGACCGCGCCACCAGGTCGCGGAACAGCGCGCGATTGGCCAGCCCGGTCAGCTCGTCACGGATCGCAAGGTGGAGGAGCTGCTCCTCGGCCGCCTTGCGCTCGGTGATATCGCGGTAGATGCCGTAGACGGCCATCCGCCCCATGGGACCCACGATGGGAGTGCCGAGGATCGAGACGTCCACCAGGCGGCCGTCCTTGCGCTGCCGCACCGTCTCGTAGCTGACGGTCTCGCCTTCGGTCACTCTGCGGGTCAGCGACGCGGCCTCCTCGGCGAGATGCGCCGGCGCGATCAGGTCGTTGATCCGCCGGCCCACGGCCTCCTCCGGCGTGTACCCGAACATCCGCGTGAAGTAGGCGTTCACCCGCTGGACGACGTCGTCGTTGTCGAGGAGGACGATCGCCTCGGGCGCGTTCTCCACCAGTTGGTCGAGGTGCGCCCGCTCCCGCCCCAGCTCCGCCGCGACGCGCCGGTGGTCGCTGATCACCCGCTGCACCACCAGCACCGACGCGAGGACGAGCACGCTGACAGGGAGCGACCACCAGCTCGGCGCCTCGCTCAGGGTGTGCGCAAGCAGGAGGAGGACGAGCGCGCCCAGGATCCCGATTCGCCAGTCGCGAAGCCGCAATACCAGCAGCACGCACCGCAAAAGGGCGACCAGCCCGATTGCCACGGCTACCAATTGGAGGACGTTCAAGGGAGGCGGGCGCGCCCGGGTGGACGCACCCGCCGCGGCAGCGCGGAGGACGACCGTCTCGACCTTCGACCGCGAAGTTCGCTCATTGTCCGGTCGGCTCGTGGGGGGTGCGCCGGTATGCGGGCGCATCGCCAAGCTATGAAAGCCGCCACCGGAGTCAAGAGTCGGCGCCGGACTTTGTAATGCAAAGTACTTGACGACATCCTCAGCGCTCGCTACGTTGGGGCCATGGCAACCGCTCCGGCCCACCGGCCCGATGCGCTCGAATCACCCGCGCTCTCCGAGCGCGCGATGGACAACCTCCGCTACATCCGCGGCACCATGGAGCAGGCCAGCGTCTTCACCGCGGTCCCGGGATGGGGCGGTGTGGTCATGGGGGTCACGGCCCTGGGGGCCGCGGCGATCGCCTCGCGGCAGGCCAGTGACCGCGCCTGGCTCAGCACCTGGCTCGCGGAAGCGGTGCTCGCTTGCGCCATCGCGGGGTGGGCTCTGGCGCGGAAGTCGCGCGCGGTGGACTCTCCCCTGCTCTCCGGGCCGGGACGGAAGTTCGCGCTGGCGTTCGCGCCGCCGGTCGTCGTCGGCGCACTGCTCACCGCCTCGCTGGCGCGGCATGGGCTCTTCCCTGCCATGCCGGGAGTCTGGCTCCTCTGCTACGGCGCGGGCGTGGTGACCGGCGGCGCCTTCTCGGTGCGCGTGGTGCCGGTGATGGGGCTCTGCTTCATGCTGCTGGGCGCCCTCGCGCTGTTCGTGCCCACCGCCTGGCGCGACGCGCCGATGGCCCTGGGCTTCGGCGTCCTCCAGATCGCGTTTGGCCTCGTCATCGCGCGGAGGCACGGTGGCTAGGGGCAGCGCGGTGCCAAGCGACCGGAACTCCCGCTCCCGGCCCCCCGAGGGCGCGGTCCTCAAGGCGGAGCGGGGCCGGGCCGCCCAGCAGGCGTCGCAGGGGCTCGACCGGCTCATCCACGAGCGCATGCGCCTCGGCATCGTGAGCGCGCTCGCCGTGAACGAATCGCTGAGCTTCAACGACCTCAAGCGCCTCATGAAGACCACCGACGGCAACCTCAGCGTGCACGCGCGCAAGCTGGAAGACGCGCTGTACATCAGCTGCACGAAGCGGTTCGACGGGCGGCTCCCCAAGACCGAGTACCGTCTCACGGCGGCTGGACGCCGTGCCCTCGAGCGCTACCTCGACCACATGGAGGCGCTGATCCGCGCCACCCGCGAAGGCTGAGCGTAATCGGCCACCGCTCTTTTTTTGAGGAGTAGCTTTGTGACACAAAGCGCTTTACACGTCGCCATCATCATGGATGGCAACGGCCGCTGGGCCACCCATCGCGGCCGCCCGCGCGCCCTCGGCCATCACGCCGGGGCGAAGGCGGTGCGGCGGATCGTGGAGGCCGCGCCGGACCTCGGGATCACCACGCTCACGCTGTACGCGTTCTCCGGCGACAATTGGAGCCGACCGCCCGGCGAAGTCACCGCCCTGATGCTGCTCTTCCTCAAGTACCTGAGGTCGGAGACGGCTACGTTCGTCGCCAACGGCATCCGCCTCTCCGTCATCGGCCGGCGCGACCGCATCCCGCCCGAAGTGCGCCGGGCGATCAGCGCGACGGAAGCGGCGACCGCGGCGGGGCGCGCGCTGCACCTGCGCATCGCCATCGACTACTCCGCGCGCGACGCGATCATCGGCGCGACGGCCCGCGCCGTGGAGGAGGCCCGCGCCGGCAACGGCGCTGGAACTCCCCCGCTCACCCGCGAGTCGTTCGCGCGATTACTGGGAGACGCGACGCACGCCTTCGAGCCCGCGGCGGACGTGGACCTCCTGATCCGCACCGGCGCCGAGCAGCGGCTCAGCGACTTCCTGCTGTGGGAGTGCGCCTACGCGGAGCTGACGTTCAGCAGGAAGATGTGGCCCGACTACACGGCCGCGGACCTCGCCGCCGCGCTCGATGAGTTCAGCGGGCGCGAGCGTCGCTTCGGCGGGATAGGGAGGTTCGCGGCGGGATGATGAGCGACCATGTCGCCGCCGGCCCGAACCACAGCGCTCGCACGTGTTAGGCTACCCCATTTCACGCGAGGTCAGCCAGACGGACACCGCGGCCGCGCCGCAGCGCCTCTCGTGCCCCAGCGACCTGCTCGAGGAACTCGGGATGGTGTTCCAAGCGGTACTCGAACCAGGCCTCCTCGGTGTCGAATCCGATCAGCACGCCAGCCGGGCGCCCGTGCTTCGTAATCACGATCTCCTCTCCTGCCGCCTGTCGCAGATACCGAGAGAAATCGTCCTTAACTCGCGCCAGCGCCACCTTCTTCATCGGGCGTTCCCTCCTCTTTTAGCCAGGTCTCCGCCTGCGCCTTCGTCACGATGGCGAGAACCTCGACCCGCTTCTCCCCGACGTCGTAAAACACTCGTATATCCCCGACGCGCAATCGAAACTGCGGCTGCGCCAGTCCGCGGAGGCGCTTGATGCGACTCTTGCTAACGCGCGTGGGCTGGTGGGACAAGTGCCGGTCCATGGCATCCCGCACGACCGCCCGCAGGTTGGCCTTGAGCGCTCGGTACTGAGCCACCGCAGTTGGGGCGAGGATGACCTCGTACGCCATTCTGGCCAGAAGATAGCTACACTAGGATGGCCGGGCAAGGGGAGCCGGCGAACGGGGCAGCCTAACGAACAGGGTTTAGCTGCGGGCCGGCGCGTTGGCCGCGCTGGCCCCGCGTTACGCCGCCACAGCTCGCGAACCCAACATGCCAGCGCGGCCAGCCGGCCTCGTCAGCTACAACCCGAGCCTGTGCGAAAACACCGTTCTGAGCACCCCTAAGTTGTTGATTTACAACGCTGCCACTGCTGCCAAAGTGGCGTTTTCACACAGGCTCACCCGTAGTTAGGCGTTACAGGCGACTCTGCCACTCGCGCGGATCCCGACGCGCATGCAGAACTGCTAGAATCGCAATGCGCCCCGGTGTCGGCACGTAGTAGACGGAGAACGGAAAGCGGCGCAACCTTGCGCGGCGTGCATCTGGGGCGACCAGTTGATAGCCCTGAGGCATGCGTTGAATGAGGCCGAAGCAGACATCGACAGCACGCAAGAACTCGGTGCCTAGCCCCGCAGCGCGGGTTTCGTACCACTCGGCAGCGAGCAGCATGTCCGTTTCGGCCGCTGCCCGGATCAGAAGGGTGGGCATTTACCTGATGAGCTTGTACAGCCGCTCGCGTACCTGTTCCCAAGGAATGCCTGCTTCAGGGTGAGCGCGGTAGTCTGCCAGTCGCCGCTCGAGCTCTTGGAGATGCCACTCGGGGACTGGGATTTGCTCGTCGTCGATGCTATCCCAGAGATCCTCCACGAGCTGGAGGCGCTCCGGGACAGACAGGTGGCTGAAATCCATGAGTTTGGGTGCCATGGGCTCAATCTGGTGGGCGGACTGCCGGCTGGCAAGTGACGCAGATCCGAGACCGCATGGCCGGGACCATGTCCGTTCGGGTGGCTTCCTCTGTGACGCCTAACTTGTAGTTTACCCTACTTGTCTTCCAGTCCGGGGCGACGTTCGCGTGATAGCTCGGCCTACGCCGTGCTTATGCGACAAACCGGCGTATAACTCGGCCCGCAACAATACGACGCCCCGCCCCAACCCGCCAGCCGGCCGGCCAGCGGCGACGCACTAGAACCAGGACCGGGCTATGCCCTCGGCCAGAGCCAGCCGAAGCACCCTGCCGTCAGCAGCCCGTAAGCCACGCCGTCCACGGCGCCGAGCCAGAAGCTCCTCCACGGCCGCCCGAACCAGATCGACTCCGGCACCGTCCCGAAGACATAGGACATGACCGCCACCGTGCCGATCACCCGAAATACCGCGAGGTAGTCGGCCCCGCTGTCCAGCCCGGAGTGCCGCGCCACGTATGCGACGAAGATCGAGACGATGAGGAAGAAGACGAACTGCTGGCCCATCATCTTGCCCATGTTCATCGGTCCCCTGGGCCAGATCGTCACCGTCCCGGACGGCCCTTCCGCCCACCGCTTCATGGCCTCAGGCGACCGGCGCTCCTTGGGATCCTCGACCCACGGGATCATGTACTGACCGGCCGCCGGGGCGCTCTTCTTGAGCGCATCCATCACGCCGTCCTGTCCCGGGAGCCCCAACCATTCGCTCTTGTGGTGCGGCATCACGGTCCAGGCCAGCGCCGAGGCAACGAACGCCAGGAACGCCGACAACAGGATGGGTGCCCACAGGACGCCGATGAACCCGACGTACGTCATTGGAAGCCTCCGGATTGGGTGCGGGACCGGCCAAGCTTGATGCCAGGCCCGGGAAGCGTCAAGGCTGACGTGACACTGGTCACACCCTTAACGCCCCGGCCTGGGTACGGTCTAATCGCTCGGAGTCATCACTCGGGCACATTTCGAAAGGGGTTCACGTATGGGCAGGAGACTGGCGTTTCCGTTCCTGGGCATGGCGTTGGCACTCTGGGCCTGCAGCGACAACACGGGTCCGGGGAGCACCACCTCTCAGGAACAGCTGGAGGTCCAGGCGGCGATGGACGCATCCGGCCTGGCCGACGAGGACTTCGGCGAGTTGGGCGCCGTGGCGGACTTCTCGGTCTCGGCGTTCAACCTCGGCCTCGACCTCTCGCCCGCGACGGACACGGTTCGCGCACCCCGCTTCTGGGGCCGTCGCCGTGGGCGGCCGGTCCGAGTGGTCCGCGACGTGGTCGTCACCGGCGACACGGCCCGCGCCACCATCAGCCGCAGCTTCCAGGGCACCTTCTTCCTCCGCCTGGGGGCCGACAGCACGGCGGCGGCTACTACCAAGCCGCTGAACGAGACGTTGGTCCAGCGCGCGGTCCTGGTGAGAGTGCCGAGGGATTCAGTTGTGGCAGGCGACTCCCTCAAGTGGCAGCTGGTCGCCCTGTCGCCGCAGGAGTACCGTGCGACGAGCGAAGTGGACCGAACCGTGCGCATCACCCGAGTGACGGTGTCGGTGAACGGCCAGGTGAAGATCGACATCACCGACCCGCAGGCGCTCTACCGGGTGAACAACCAGGTCCCCCGGCTCGCGCTGGGCGACACGGTGCGGGTGGCCGCCGAGGTCACGAACACGACGGGCGGCGACAACTTCCCGGCGACGTTCGTCTACCTGCACATCGACCGTGCGGACTCGACGCAGCGGTGGCGGCGCGAGCGGATGCTGCCCACACCGAACGGCGCTTTCGTCAGGACGTGGGTGGTAAGGTTGGGTGGCCGCGCCCGCTTCGCGGTTGACGCGCTCGATGCGGGGACGTTCACCACAGCGACCAGTGATGACTATCGGGCTAACATCTGGGCTGTACCATTCAGGATCGAGTGATGAGTGATGGGTGAGGAGTGATGCGTGATGAGTGATGGGGCACGATGCGCATTCCCCATCACTCATCACCTCTCACATATCACCCATCACCCATCACGCCTCACCTTCTCAACATCACTCTCACCGAATCCAGACTCCCATCATTCGGCGCCGGGCGAAGCCCGAGCACCGCACAAATCAGCTCATAGACGTGGACGTTCTGGAACGGCTCGACGACGAGCCCGCGCTGGAACGCCGGGCCTGCCGCGATGAAGATGGCGCGCATGGCCGGGTCGGCGTTGTCGTAACCGTGAGATCCGCCCTGGAGCCGCCGGCGGTTGCGGGCGTACCAATCCCGGGTCGTGAAGGTCCAGCCGTCCTCCGCCACACCCACCACGTCGGTGATCCGGGGGTTGTCCCGGTAGTGCCACCGTGCGGGCGTTTCGGCGCGACGGTAGAACCGGACGTGCGGCCCGGCGTTGGCCAGCGCGCGGGCCAGCGGTTCCGCGGGGGCGGTCCGGGACCTGAGTGACACGAAGGGACCGAGACTGACCTGGTCCACGGCGGCCGGATCGAAAGAGTCGTCGAGGAACACCACGCGCTCCGGGCTGGTCTGGGCCATTCCGTGGTCGGACACCACGATCAGGTTGACCATGTCGCTCAGCCCGCGGGCCTCCAATCCGCTCACCAGGAGCCCGACGAGACTGTCCACCGTGCGCACGGCCCTCAGCGTTTCCGGTGACTCCGGGCCGTTCTCGTGACCGAAGTGGTCCACCTCGCTGAAGTAGAGCGTGAGGAATGCGGGCCTCTGAAAGTCGGGGAGATCGAGCCAGCGCAGCACTTCGGCGACGCGCTCCCCTCCCGGTACCCGCCCGTCGAACTTCTTCCAGTAAGTGGGACGCAGGCCCGCGATCTCCACGTCGCTGCCCGGCCAGAAGTAGGCCGCACTCCGCCTCCCTTGCCGGGTGGCGGTGTTCCACAGCGGCTCGCCGCCCCACCAGCGGGTCTGCCACGCGCTCGAGGAGTCCGAGTACAGGAACCGGGCGCCGTCGGCCGGATCCACCATGCGGTTCCCGACGATGCCGTGATGCTCGGGGTAGAGCCCGGTGACCATGGAGTAGTGGTTGGGGAACGTGACCGTCGGGACGACCGGCACCATCCAGCGTGCGCGCACTCCGCGCGCCATCAGCCGATCGAGGTTTGGCGTCGGCGTGCGGCCGAAGTAGTCCCAGCGGAAACCGTCGAGCGAGATCAGGATGACGGTGGGCGCGAGCCGCTCACCCTGCGCCGCGCGCGTCTGGCGCGGGCCGGCGCAGGCGACCACAGTGCCCACCAGTATCGCGATCGCGATCCACGTCCGTTTGACACGGTCCCGCCCCAGACCCACGTTGGCCCCCTTCGGCGACCCCAACGATGATATCATCCGCGATGCGCTGCGGCCGATGTGACGTGAGCCTCTCTTACCCTCCGTACGCCTCCTTCACGATCCTCGCCTGCTCCGCCTGGTGCGCCGCCGGATAGCCTTCCGCGGTGCTGGCGCGCTCGGGCCGCGACACCTCTTTCAGGGTCACGGTCCCCGGCACCAAGTCGCGCACCTTGGGCACCAGGAACTTCCGCGCGCCCATGTTGCGCGGCTCTTCCTGCACCCAGACGATGTCCCTGAGGTTCGGATACCGGCCGAATAGCTCGGCGAGCTCGACGAGGGGCAAGGGGTAGAGCTGCTCCACCCGGCCCACCGCGACGTGCGGGCTCTGCGCGCGCGCCGGCGAGCCTGCGAGGTCGTAGTAGACCTTGCCGCTGCACAGCAGCAACCGCGTGACGGTCTCGCGCCGTCCCGCCGCCTCAGCGTCGTCGAGCACGGGGCGGAAGCGGCCGGCCGCCAGCTCCTCGAGCCGTGACGTCGCCGCCGGAAGCCTGAGCAGGCTCTTCGGCGTGAAGATCACCAGCGGACGCATCTCCAGGTGGCGCGCCTGCCGGCGGAGCAGATGGAAGTACTGCGCCGGCGTAGTGCAGTTGGCGACCCGGATGTTGCCTTCCGCGCCCAGCGCGACGAACCGCTCGACCCGGGCACTCGAGTGCTCGGGCCCCTGACCTTCGTAGCCGTGCGGCAGCAACAGCGTGAGCCGCGACGTCATCCCCCATTTCGCCAGGCCGCCGAAAATGAACTGGTCCACGATCACCTCGGCGCCGTTGACGAAATCGCCGAACTGCGCCTCCCACAGCACCAGTGCCTCGGGCGCCGCGACGGCGTAACCGTACTCGAAGCCGAGGCACGCGTACTCCGACAGCGGGCTGTTGTGCAGTTCCAGGGCGGCCTTCGCGCCGGGCAGGTGCTGGATCGGCGCCCAGCGCAGCCCGGTTCTCGTGTCGTGCAGCACGAGGTGGCGCTGGCTGAACGTGCCTCGCTCCGTGTCCTGGCCCGTGAACCTGACCGGAATCCCTTCGACCAGGAGCGACGCGATCGCCAGAGATTCGGAGTGGGCCCATTCGATCCCGCCGTCCGCTCCGATCGTCTCGCGGCGCCGCTCCAGCTGCTTCTGGAGCTTGGGACTGACCGAAAACCCGTCGGGGACGGCGAGGAGCTGATCGTTGAGCATCCGCAGTACGTCTTCCGCGACGGCCGTTTCCGGTTCGAGCAGCGAGGGACGCCGCAACGGCGGCTCGGTGTCACGCGCCTCGTTGGCGAGCCGCGACTTGACCACCTGCTGGATGCCGGCGAGGCGGCCGTACGCGGCCTCGGACTCGGCGTCTCCACGCGCAGCGGCGATCACTCCCTCGCGCACCAGCTGATCCGCGTAGAGCTGTCGAACGGTCGGGTGGCGGCGGATGCGCTCGTACATGACCGGCTGCGTGTACGCCGGCTCGTCGCCCTCGTTGTGGCCGTGGCGCCGGTAGCCGATGACGTCGATCACGACGTCGCCGCGGAACTGTTCGCGGTACAGGTGGGCCAGGCGCACGGCGGCGAGACAGGCCTCGGGGTCGTCGGCGTTGACGTGGACGATGGGCGCGTCGAACCCCTTCGCGAGGTCGCTCGAGTAGTCCGTCGAGCGCGCCTCCGACGGATCGGTGGTGAAGCCCACCTGGTTGTTGGTGAGAAGGTGGATCGTGCCGCCGGTCGTGTAGCCGCGCAGCCGCGCCAGGTTGAACGTCTCGGCGACCACCCCCTGCCCCGCGAACGCGGCGTCGCCGTGAAGGAGCACGGGCACCGCGACGGACGGGTCGTGCTCCGCCCCGGGCGCGGCACGGCGGGTCTGCTCCGCGCGAGCCCGCCCCTCGACGACCGGGTTCACCGCCTCAAGGTGGCTCGGGTTCGGCACCAGGGTCACGGTCACGTTCCGGCCCGACGCGGTGGCGTACGTGCCCTCCGCGCCGTGATGGTACTTCACGTCCCCCGTTCCGCCCTCGGGCGTCAGCTCGTTTCCGTGCCCGCCCTCGAACTCCGCGAAGATCGTCTCATAAGGAAGGTTGACGACGTGCGCGAGGACGTTGAGCCGGCCGCGGTGGGCCATCCCGATCACGACGTCGCGCGCGCCCGCTTCGCCCGCCAGCTCGATCAGCAGGTCGAGCATCGGCACGGTCACGTCGAGCCCCTCGATGGAGAACCGCTTCTGGCCGAGATAGGCCTGGTGGAGGAACCGCTCGAGCGTTTCCACCGCCGTGAGCCGGCCGAGGAGCCGCCGCTTCTCGTCGGGCGCGAGCGGCGTGCGATGCGCGCCGGTCTCGATGGTGCGCCGCAGCCACCCGCGCTCCTCATGACTCGCGATGTGCTCGATCTCGTAGGCGATGGTGCCGCAGTAGGTGGCCTGCATAGCGGGGTACGCGTCGGCGAGCGTCCGCGCGCCAGGGATGTAGACGCGCAGCACGTCGGCCGGGATGCGCGCCATGACCTCCGGCGTGAGGCCGAGCGGCTCGGGATCGAGCGCCGGGTCGCCACGGGGCTCGGCTCCGAGCGGGTCGAGGCGCGCCGCGCTGTGGCCGTGGATGCGGTGCGCCCGGATCAGGGCGAAGGCAGCCGCCGCATGGCCGAGGTCGTCGGGAGATGCCGGGAGCCGGGAGGCGGGAGCCGGACCTTCCGGTGCCACTCCCAGCGACGCGTCGGGCGCGGGCGATGCGGCGACCGGGGCGAGGGGCTCGAGCCCGCTGGTCCCGTTCTCGAACAGCTGCCGCCACGCCTCATCAACCGAAGCGGGATCGCGCAGGTACTGCTCGTACATCGCCTGTGCGTAGCCCGCGTTCATCGTGCGGAAAACGTCGGAAAACACGGTGGGATCTCTTTCGTTGTCGGAGCGTTGGGCTGAAAGATACAGGGTCGGTGCGCCCTACGCGTCCCCGCCGGCGGCCGGCGGCGCCGGGCTCGCGGCTGGCGCCGCCAGACCGCCGCGGCTAGTCTCTCTGGCGTCCAGCGCGGAGGCGTCCGTCTTGCAGCAGGTCAAGGGAACCGTCCTCAAGTCGCGGCTCGCGTTCGGCGAGGAGGAATGCCGCCGCGGGCGCACCGGTGTGCCGGTATCGGGGCTCGGGGGCGTGATGTGGTGACGGGCCCCGACCCGATCCGCATCGACTACCCCGCGTGGGTGGACGACGTCGTGGAGTGGGACCGGCGCTACGCGACCGACCAGGAAAAGATGCGCCTCGCCGTCGCCCTCGCGCGCGAGAACGTCGTGCGCGACACGGGCGGCCCCTTCGGCGCGGCGATATTCGAGCGCGACACCGGACGTCTCGTCGCCGTCGGCATGAACAGTGTGGTGCGCCTCAACAACTGCACCCTGCACGGCGAGATGGTCGCCTTCATGATGGCGCAGCGGCGCCTGGGCTCGTTCACGCTCGGGGCGCCCGGAATGCCGGCCCATGAGCTGGTCACCTCGTGCGAGCCGTGCGCCATGTGCCTCGGCGCGACGCTGTGGAGCGGAGTCAAGCGGATGGTGTGCGGCGCGGCGCGGGAAGACGCCACTCGGCTCAACTTCGAGGAAGGACCCGTCTTTCCCGAATCGTACCGTTACCTGGAAGATCGCGGCATCACGATCGTGCACGGCGTGTGTCGCGACGAGGCGCGCGAGGTGATAGAGCTTTACCGCCGGCGAAGCGGGAAGATCTACAACGCTTGAGCCTTAGGCCTGCGCTGCGGAGCCCGCCGTTTCGCGCCAGAACTGCTCCAGGAGGTTCTCGCTGACCTTGAGGCGATAGGCCGCCGTGGACCGCATGTCGTCGATGGGGCGGACCTCGCTGCGCAGCGCGCGCTTCGCGTCGTCGAGTGAGCCACCGGCCGCGAGCGCCGCTTCGGTCTTCGATAGCCTCACCACGGTCGGCGCCACGCTTCCCAGCGCGATGCGCGGCCGGTCCGCGCGCACCGCCGCCATCACGACCTTCGAGATCGCCTGCGCCACACGCGTACCTACTTTCCTAAACCACTGCGCCCCCTCTACGGGCGGGACCTCCACCGCCACGATCAACTCGTCCGGTCGCATCACGCTCGTGCGGTAGCCGGTGTAGAACGCGGTGAACGGCACCCGCCTCTCCCCGTCCACGCTCGCCAGGACCACGCTCGCCTCGGCGGCCGCCAGCACCGGCAGCGGGTCCCCCGCTGGCGACGCGTTGGCGATGTTCCCTCCCAGAGTGCCGCGGTTCTGGACCTGCACGCCGCCCACTTCGCGCGCTGCCGCCACCAGCATCGGGAGCCGGCGTCGCACCAGGCGCGAGCGGATGATGTCGGTGTACGTCGCGAGCGCTCCGATCGAGAGCAGGTCCCCCGTCTCGCGGATGCGCCGAAGCGGGCCCAGCCGCGAGAGGTCGAGGAAGCGCGTCGCCGGCAACGTGCCGAAGTTGAGGTTGACGTAGACGTCGGTGCAGCCGGCGACGGGCACGAGCGGGCCCTTGGTGCGAAGCAGCTTGAGCGCGGTGCCGAGCGTCTTCGGCTCGAGGAGCTCGAGGGCGGAGATCGCGGTCCTCACGCGCTCGTACCCTCGGGCGCGGGGCGTCCGTTCCCGGCCGTCAGGACCGCGCGGTAGATCGCCTCGTAGCCGGTGCAGCGGCACAGGTTCCCGGCCAGCCCGACGCGGATCTTCTCGAGCGAAGGCTTGGGGCCCAGGGCGAGCGCCGCCATGATCATCCCCGGCGTGCACATGCCGCACTGCGCCCCGCCCTCGCGGATGAAGGCTTCCTGGAGCGGATGGGCGCCCTGGAGGTCCTCGATCGTCCGAACCTCGCACTCTCGCACCTGCGCGAACGGCACGAGGCACGAGCACACCGGCTCGCCGTCAACCAGCACCGTGCAGGCCCCGCACTCCCCTTCGCCGCACCCTTCCTTCGTTCCGGTGAGCCCGCACTCCTCGCGCAGCACGTCGAGCAGCCGCTTCATCGGCGGTGCGGCGACGTCCACCGGCGCGCCGTTGAGGACCAGCTTCATGCGGCCGATCCCCTCGCGGCGGCTGCCTCCATGACCTTCTCGGGTATCGCCGGGACCTCGCGGAGGTCGAGGCCGATGTGCCGGACGGCGTTGACGATCGCCGGCGCGGGGCCGTCCATCGGGAGCTCGCCCACTCCCTTGGCGCCGAAAGGACCATGGGGGTACGGGTTCTCCAGCATCACGACGTCCATGCGCGGGGTGTCGAGCGTGGTGGGGATCGTATAGTTCGTGAGCTGCGCGTTCGCCATCGCTCCGTCCTTCATCACCACGTGTTCCAGCACGGCGAAGCCCACGCCCTGGGCCGTGCCGCCCTCGATCTGGCCGCGGGCCATCACCGGATGGATGGGCCGGCCGAACTCGTGCACGATCGTCATCCGCTTCGTCTTCACTTCGTACGTGACCGGGTCCAACTCCACTTCGGCGACGTCGCAGGCCCACGAGTACGTGGCGTAGGCGTCGCCACGGTAGGTCGTTTCGTTCCAGGCGATACCCGGCGGCGGTTCGTACTGCTTGGTGATCAACATCGGACCATGCCGCCGGAAATGCTCGGCCGGCTGGAGGCCGCCCAGTTGCTCCTTCATCTCCTTGGCGCAGCGCTCCAGGATCCGGCCCACCACCATGCAGGTGCGCGAGGCGACAGTGGGACCGCTGTCGGGGACGATCGCGGTGTCCGGTACGGCCACGTCCACGAGTTCGTACGGGATGCCGAGCGTGTCGGCCACGATCTGCGCGTGCATCGTCCGCGTGCCCTGGCCGATCTCGGTGCTCGCGACCAGGATCAGCACGCCGTGTTCGGTGGTCGCCAGGGAGCACTTCGACGCGAGGCGCGTTTCGCCGGAACCCGTGAAGCCGCAGCCGTGGTAGAAGAGCGCCAGTCCGATCCCCCGGTTGGTCCCCTGCCACGCGCGCCGCTTGCGGCGATAGCCCGAGCGCTTCACCGCCTCCTTCAGGACCATGAGCGCGCTGCAGTCATTCCGCATCGTCTGACCGGTGGCCGACGTGTCGCCGGGGCGGAGCGCGTTGATCTCTCTGAGCCGCACCGCGTCCATCCCGAGCTGCTCGGCGATGCGGTCCATGTGCACCTCCACCGCGAACTGGGTCTGCGGCGCGCCGAAGCCGCGGAACGCGCCGTTCGGGTTGGTGTTGGTGAACACCGCCCGGCCCTCGATGCGCACGTTGGGGCAGCGGTACGGGCCGGCGGCGTGGATGCACCCGCGCGAGAGCACGACCGGGCTCAAGGTCACGTAGGCGCCGCCGTCCAGCAGGACGTCCACTTCCATCGCCACGATGCGCCCATCCTTCATGACGCCGGTCCGGTGCCGCACGATCGAGGGGTGGCGTTTGGTGGTGGCCCACATGTCTTCGGCGCGGTCGTACACGATCTTCACGGGGCGCCCTGCCTTGAGCGCGAGCAGCGCCGCGTGCCCGGCGATCATGGACGGGTACTCCTCTTTGCCTCCGAACCCGCCGCCGGGCTCGGTCTGGATCACCCGCACCTTGTCGTTAGGCATGCCGAGCAGGTGAGTGAGCGCCTGGTGCACGTAGTAGGGGCACTGGAGCGAGCCGTGCACCGTGACCCCGCCGCCTTCCGGCACGGCGATGAAGCCGTTCGTTTCGATGTACACGTGTTCCTGGTGGCCGGTGCGGTACTCGCCTTCGACGACCAGATCGGCCTTGGCGAAGCCCTTCGCCAGGTCGCCCTTCTCGATCACGATGCGCTTGTGGTCGGTGGTCGAAAGTTGAGGGTCGAAGAGGGGCGTTGCCGGCTCGTAGTCGATCTGGACCTTCGCTCCCAGCAGCTTCTCGCGGTCCGGGTGTGCCAACAGCAGGATCGCCTCGCCGGAGTGGCGCACTTCGCGCTCGACCAGACAGGGCTGGTCGTCCTCCACCGAGACCACGGAGTTGTGCCCGGGGATGTCGCGGTGGTCCACGATGGTGAAGCCGGTGATATCGAAGTCGAGGCGGATCCCGCGGATGCGGCCGCAGGGGATGGTGGCGCGGATGGTGCGCCCGTGGAGCATGCCCGGGAACGTGATGTCGTCCACGTACTTGGCGGAGCCGGCGACCTTCGCGGGGCCGTCCTTCCGGGGAACGCTCTGACCGACAACGGACACGGACCGCCCTCGGGTTGGGATGCGCAAAGATGTGGCGCCTCTGGACGGGCGGCAAGAAACCGAAGCGGCTAGCGGGCCCTCGGCCTTCAGGGGAGTGTGGCCAGGAACTCGCGCGCCACCGCCACTATGTCCCGGTGCCGCACGTCCGCGAGGTAGTTGAGCCGCCGCATCGTGGCGTCGTCGATCCGGCCCGCCAGCTCCCGCAGCGCGGCGCCGACCTCGGGATGGCGCCGCAGCGTCTCGACTCGTACGACCGGCGCGGCCTGGTAGGGTGGGAAGTAGTGCCGGTCGTCCTCCAGTGCCACGAGGTGCAGCGCCTCGATCTGCCCGTCGGTGGAGTTCCCGGCGATCATGTCGACCTGGCTGTCGGCGAGGGCGCGATACGTCAGTCCGAGGTCCATCACCCGCGGTGGGCCTGCGAACGGGAGGCCGTATGCTCTCTGGAGGCCGGCGAACCCGTCGGCGCGCTCCATGAATTCGTAGCCGAAGCCGCCGCGCCACGGCCTTGGCCGCAGCGCCGCCTGGGAAACCGTGCTGATCCCAGCCGCATCGTTCGCCCGGACTATCATCGCGAAGGTGTTGTTGAAGCCGAGCGGCGGGAGCCAGTCGGCACCGAATCGCCGCGAGTAGAGGCCGCGGACCTTCGCGAACGCCGTGTCGGGGTCCGTGATGACGGGCTGCTCGAGGATCGCAACGAGCGCAGTGCCGCTGTACTCGACGTACAGGTCGATCTGGCCGGCCGTGAGTGCCTGATGGCACACGAACGTCCCGCCCAGGTGGAACCGCCGCTCGACAGTGAGCGCCGTACGCCGCTCGATCTGCTGCGCGACGATCTCGCCCAGGATGTCCGACTCGGTGAAATTCTTCGATCCCACCACGATGCGGTCGCCGCCCCACCCACATGCCGAGACCACGACGAGCGCCACCAGTACCGACCTTCGCATCATGACCCCCATCACCTCATCAACTATTATCAACTATCACCTATCACCTATGATCACCTATCACCTATTATCACCTATCACCTCATCACCTATCACCTATACCTATCACCTCATCACCTTGTAGGTCACCTCATCCCTCTCGGCGTCAACACCTTCTCCAAGCGCCCCAATACGAAATCCGCGACCAGCGCCATCAGCGCCGCCGGCAGCGCCCCGGCAAGTATGAGCGTGTCGTTCACCATGGCCACCCCGCGGAAGATGTACACGCCCAGACCGCCGGCGCCCACCGCCGCCGCGATCGTGGCGATTCCGATCCCCACGACCGTGGCCACCCGGATCCCGGCCATGATGACGCCCATCGCGAGCGGCATCTCCACCTGGCGGAGGATCTCCATATCGGTCATCCCCATGCCGAGCGCGGCCTCGCGCACCGCCGGATCGATGCCGCGGATCCCCGTGTAGGTATTGCGGATGATCGGCAGGAGCGCGTAGACGATCAGCGCAACGATCGCCGTCCGCGCGCCGATCCCTCCCAGGAAAGGCAGGGGGATGAGGAAGCCGAACAGCGCGAGGCTCGGGATCGTCTGGAGGACGTTGGCGGCGCCCAGCACCGGGCCGCTCAGCGAGGGCCGCCTGGCCAGCAGCACTCCGAGCGGCACGCCCACCAGGACGGCGGCGCCGGTCGCGGCGACCACGATGAGCAGGTGCTGGCCGGCGAGGTGCAGCACCTCCGCGCGGTTCCGGGAGAGGAAGTCGAGCAGGCTCACGACGCGAGCACCGCGGCGAAGGCCCGCGCCTCCGGATGCTCGGCGCCGCGGAATTCGGGTGGCGTCCCGAGGAACACGACGCGGCCCTCGGCGAACAGCGCGAGCCGCGAGCCGAGGCGGACCGCCTCGCGCACGTCGTGCGTCACGAACACCATCGTCTTGCCGAGTCGCCCCGCGAGGTCCGCGAATTCCCGCTGAAGCTCGGCACGGGTGAGCGGATCGAGGGCGCCGAACGGTTCGTCGAGCAGCAGGAGCGGCGGGTCGGCGGCGAGAGCCCGGGCGATTCCCACCCGCTGCCGCTGGCCGCCGGACAACTCGTGCGGGAACCGCGCCGAGTAGCGATCGGCGTCGAGTCCCACGAGCGTTAGCATCTCCCGCACTCGCCCGCGGGTCCGCGCGGGCTCCCACCGTTCAAGCGCCGGCACCAGGCCGACGTTGCGCTCCACCGTGAAGTGCGGGAAGAGCCCGGTTTCCTGGATCACGTAGCCGATGCGCCGCCGCAGCCGGTGAGGCTCCCAGTCGCGGGTGGACCGGCCTTCGACGAGCACGTCGCCGGCCGTCGGCCTCCGGAGGGCGTTGATGAGCTTGAGCGTGGTGGTCTTGCCGGAGCCGCTGCGGCCCAACAGGACGAGGGTCTCCCCCCGGCGGACGTCGAGCGTGAGGTCGCGCACGGCGTCGTGCCCGCCCAGCCGGACGGCGACGCCCCGCAGCGAGACGACGGGTTCTGCTACGGCCCCCTCAGGCGCGGCGCACACACCGGAACTTGGCGAACACGTATGGATAGTGCGGCTGGAACCAGTTGCGGAAGCTGCGGCGCACCAGTGCCGGGTCGGTCGCGTACGACGCACCGAGCATCACGTAGTGCTGGTCGTCGAAGAAATCGGCCGAGTACCCGGCGTAGGTGCGCGCATAGGCCTTGAATCCGGGGAACGGCCCGAACCGGCTCTCCGTCCACTCCCACCCGTTACCGACGAGGTCGAGCACGCCCCAGGCGCTCGCGCCCGCCGGGTGCGCGCCCACCGGCGTCGGCGCCCAGTTTCGAAAACCGAAGTTCCCGTGCTCCGGGGCAGGCGCGGTGTCTCCCCACGGATAGGCGCGCGAGCCTCCGTCCTGCGTTCCATACGCCGCGCGGTGCAGCTCGGCCTCCGTCGGCAGCGCGGCCCCCTTCCACTGCGCGTACGCTTTCGCCTCCGCCCAGCTCACGTACACCGGCCAATCGGCGACCTGATCCAGCGGCAGCTCGTCGAAGAGGGTGCGGTAGCGCCATCCTGCGCCGCCCCGGACCCAGAACGTCGGATGATCGTGCCCCACGCGCAACCGCCACGCCCAGTCGTCTTCGGCCCAGAGCTCCGCGCGCTCGTACCCGCCCGCTTCCATGAATTCGAGGTACTCGGTGTTTCGTACCGGCGTTCGGTCCATGGTCAGCGACGCGACGCGCGTGTGGTGCTCGGGGAACTCGTTGTCCCAGCCGAACTGAGTCCGCTCGAAGTCGGCGCCGAGCGTCACCGCACCGCCTGGGACCGGGACGTCGCCGTTGGCTGCCGCCCCTTGGGTCCGGTACGCCGGGAGATCGCGCGGCTTCAGCTTCAGCGCCGGTGGCAGCTGCTGGATCATGTAGAGGAGAGTCTCATGGTGCATCAGTTCATGCTCGATCACGATCTGCCAGATCCGCCCGCGGTCGGCGAGCACGTCCCGCCCCTCGAGCGCCGCCACGTCGCCGAACGCGGCACGTATCGCGTCACGCACCCGGTCGCGGTACGCCAGCACCTGCGCCGGCGGGGGCCAGTCGGCGGGGTTAGCGGGCTCGTAGGCATCCACTCCCACGGGATCGATTCCGCGCTGGAACAGCGCGTCGAAGGCCGGGTCGAAGGGCTCGCGGCCGAGCACCCCGCGCCACACCTGGTTCCATCCGAACGCGGGGAGATGGCCCACGTAGAAAATGAATGGCTGTCGGAGGGCGATCGGCCGCGCGAGCAGTGCCTGGTCGGTGAGCAATGCGAAGATACTGTCGGAGCGCTCCCATGCGGCCTCGAGCCGCTCGCGGAGGGAGGTGTCGGACGCGAGCACGGCCGTCATGCCGCCGCCCCGTTCGCCATGCGGCGGAGCAGCCCCAGCGCGAAGAGGTGTTCCGGGTCCGTGTACCACCGCTCGATCGCCAGCCCCGTGCCGGCCAGCAGCGCCGCGAACGACTCAGCCGTGTACTTGCAGCTGATCTCGGTTCGGATCTCGTCGCCGGGCGCGAAGTCGAGGACGAGGCCCGCAGCGGGAATGCGGACGTGCGAGACGCGCGTGGCCGCGAGCCTCATCTCGATCCACGCGCGCCGGCGGTCGTAGAAGGCGACGTGCGCGAACGCGTCAGGATCGAAGTCAGAGCCCAGCTCGGTGTTGAGGTGCCGCAGGATGTTGCGGTTGAACTCGGCGGTGACGCCCGCCGTGTCGTTGTACGCGGCCTCGAGGCGCACCGGGTCCTTCACCAGGTCCACGCCGACCAGGAACCCGTCGCCCGGCGCCAGCTGCGCGCTGACCCGCGAGAGGAAAGCCGGGACCTCATCGGGATGCAGGTTCCCGATAGTGCCCGCGAAGAGGACCGCGAGGCGCCCGCCGCCGGGCCCTAAGGCCGACAGATCTTCGGTGAAGTCTCCCACCAAGCCGCGGACGTCCACCGCCGGATAGCGCGCCGCCAGGCGGCGCACCGACTCGGCCACGAACGACGCGTTGATGTCGAACAGCCGGCAGCGTGCCTGCCGCTTCGCGCGCGTCATCGAATCCAGCAGCAGGCCGATCTTGCGGCCGGCGCCTGAACCGAGCTCCACGATCTCCGAGGGTCGCACTCGTTCGACGACCTCGGCGGCGATGGTCTCCAGCAGGCGCTCTTCGGTGCGCGTCTGGTAGTACTCGGGGAGCGCCGTGATGGCCTCGAAGAGCCGGCTCCCGCGGTCGTCGTAGAAGTACTTGCTGGGGAGCCAGGGCCGCGGCGCCATGAGGCCGGCGCGGACCTCCGCCGCCATGCGCTCCGTCCGCGCTCCGTTCCGCCGAGCCGCCTCGACCGGTGCGGGAACCTCTGCCATGTGATCTCCGTTATGGCGAATCGGAGCGGTAGATGCGGGGACCAGTAATAAAACGTATTCTCCCCCCAAGAAGTTCCTTGTCAAGGAAGGAGCCCCATATGCCCGCATGGCATCTCCTCGGCGGCAAGTCCGAGTTGCTGGCGCGCGTCCCGTTCACGGTCAAGCTGGAGCGCCACCAGATCGCGGTCTTCTTCCACGAGGAACGGTTCCGGGCGATCGGCAACAGCTGCAACCACCAGGGCGGACCGCTGTGCGAGGGGCAGGTTCGCGGCGAGTTCGTGATGTGCCCGTGGCACGGCTGGGAGTACAGCGTCATCACCGGCAAGGGACCCGAGGGCTACGACGAGGAGCAGGTGCCGGTCTTCGAGGTAGAGGACCGAGAGGACGGCGTCTACGTCGCCACGCCGCCCGTGATGCCCCGCAAGCTCGTCAAGCACAAGCCGTCACACCTCCTCGAGGGGCACCAAAAGCCGGCCGGCGCGCCGGCCCGGGTACTGGGCATCTCCACCACCGCGATGGACGACGCCAATCCGCGTTACTCCACATCGGACTCGCTGCTCGGCCACGCCCTGGACCTGGCCCGCGAGCGGGGCGCCGAGACGAAGCTGGTGCGCTTGAACGAGCTGAAGTTCCGTCCCTGCGAGGGGAACTACTCGAAAGCGGCGCGCGCCTGTACCTGGCCGTGCGCGATCACCGAGCGCGACCCCGATGACCAGCTCACCGTAGTGTACGAGGGCCTGGTGCACTGGGCCGA
The DNA here is from genome assembly GCA_030697825.1 of Gemmatimonadales bacterium. Lineage (NCBI taxonomy): Bacteria > Pseudomonadati > Gemmatimonadota > Gemmatimonadia > Gemmatimonadales > Gemmatimonadales bacterium. The sequence goes on from JAUYOW010000135.1 coordinate 48,330, forward strand.
CGTGGTGCTCATCGCGACGCCGATCCGGTGGGGCAGCGCCTCGTCGCTGTACTTCAAGATGATCGAGCGCATGAACTGCATCCAGAACCAGATCACCATCCACAACAACGTCCTGATCGGGAACAAGGTCGCGTCGTTCATCATCACCGGCGGGCAGGACAACATCCAGGCGGTGGCGGGCGGGATGATGACCTTCTGGTCGGAGCTGGGCTTCGTCTTCCCGCCCTTCCCATTCATCGCCCATTCGCGCGGATGGGACGCCGAGGACATGCAGACCAACGTGCGGCAGGTGAAGGCGAGCGAAGCGCTCCGCACCGCCGCGCGTGAGCTGGCGGGGCGCGCGATCGACTTCTGGGGGATCGTGGACCGCCACCGCGCAGAGATGGGCAAGCCGATGGAGCGCGCGGGCCGGAAAGCACAATCGTTGGTGGCGAGAGAGGCGGCGACGACATGACCGAGCGCATGCGGGTAGCGAAGGCGTACGAGAAGGCGCTTTTCGCGGGGCGAATGGACGAGGTAGCGGGCTACCTCACCGACGACGTCGTGTACTGGGTCGCGGGCGCACCGCCGATCGGCGGCGAGTGGCGTGGCAAGGAGGCGGTGCTGCGCGCCTTCGACCAGCGCGAACCCGGACTGGGTGCGGCCGACTGGGGGTATGAGGACCTCGAGCGCTCGTGGTACGATGCCGAGGACCGGGTGATCGTCGAGATCCGCGAGCGCAGCTGGCTCAAGAGCGCGCCGTCCGACGTGATGGACCAGCGGACCTGCGCCGCGATCCGGTTCCGCGGAGAAAAGATCTGCGAAATGCGCGACTACACCGACTCGCACTTGTACGAGGAGTTTCTGAAGCGGCACCGCGGTCAGCTGCCGAAGTTCGCGGGGCGCTGAGAGCGGCCGTTGGCCGATGGCCATTGGCCGTTCGGCGAGCATGAGGGCGTGCCGCATCGCGACGTAGTAGTCCGCCAGGGCGCGCCTCACGCTCGACCACCGATGGCGCCGCACGCGCGACGCGCCTATGCCTAAGCGGATAGGCGCCGGGTGGGCGGGCCGGCTTGCCCGGTTGGTGGCGTGAGCGCACCTTGAACGGCGTCGCTGCGACCGGCCCGGGGGAACGGTGGCGCCGGCGCCGGCCGCTGCATATCATCGCGAGTCTTGCAGGCTAACTCGGCTACGGGGCCGAGCTATCACGCGAGCTTCGCAGCGGTTGTGGTTTTGGACGTGAAGCCCAATTGCTAGTAAAGACCTGGTTAGCCAGGCATGGCGACAGACCACGCACTGAAACTGGGGAAGCTTGTTGGCAACCTCCAATCCCTGGAGGCGGTTCTTCGCGTCTATCTGCTCAAGATTGGGGAGAAACCGAGACCGGCGAAGCAACAGTCGCATTCGTATTGGGATCTCGTCGTCGGCGACGTAATCAACGCTGACGAATTCTCGAACTACGACACCCTCGGCACTCTCGTCAGGAAATTCAACGACGACGTCCGCCCGCGCGACACCTCACTATGCGTCGACCCCGCAGTGGTAGACGTTCGCGATCTGCTGGCTCACGGACGTGTCGCTGGCTCAGCCGACGACACGGCGACCTTGATGATCGTGAAGTTCGACAAACCGTCCGCCGGGACAGTGACAGTGGTGGCGAGCGCCCTGAATGGACGACGCCTGGTTTGCCGCGAACGTCGCATTATCTTATGAGCAACTCATCAGGGTCGGAAAGGCACTCGAGCGGTATGCGGCCTAACTTCCGGACGAACCCGATGGCGGAGTCGATTCCCGTTTCGCCGTGGCAACGCGCGTGCCGGCTCCACCCACGGGTTATCCGGCGCGTTAGGCGGCCCGCTAGAGATCGAGGACTGTCCGTTGGACGCGATTGACTGGAGAAGGATTGTGCGCTACTTGCCTTCATCGTCCCAATGGCGTAACTGGAGCCTTCCCAGCCGATTGACGGCGATAGGCGCGGCGATTTCAGTCGTTTCTCTCATAGTAGCTGTTGTGCTTGCATTGCTCGACCAAGCTGCGGATCGGAGCCGCGCTCGCTTGATGGAGGAGGAAGCCGAGCTACGAAGTCGGCTCGAGTCCGCTGCCCTATCATCAGTTCAGGGCAAGCAGGACGAGCAGTTCCTTGCGCTCCTCTCGGCGCTCGCGGTGCTTATTGGTGAGCAATCTTCTCTCTCTAGCCGAGTGGCCGATACGGTCACTTTTTCCGGCACAGGCGTTGGCGAGTTCCCGACCGGTCTCGCAGTTCTGTCGCGAGTCTTTCAGCAGGATTACCCAGGTGTAGCGAACGACGAGTTGCTTGTCGAGATCGTTGTCGGGTTACCTTCTCCTTCCGGGCAGAACGACGCACGCCCTGGGGTGCTCGTACAGATTCACCAGCAGGGCTTAAGCTACGAGACGAACGTCTTTCGCGTTGGTGAGCTCGAGCCCCATGTTCTCATGCGGGCCCTCGCTGCGGCTGGATTACGCGTGTCCTCAGAGGTCGCGGCCGAAGGCGGCGTCTGGGTCACGATATTCGACCCCGCAAACGGGAAATCTGCAAGACTTCGAGCGCCGTCTTGAATCGATGCCCTGAGGCCAGTCTCCGGGTGGGCCGCCTAGTTAGGATTTGAACCTGCGGAGCCGGCTGGCCGCGCCGGCGACCAGGCGGTAAGTGGTTCAGGAACCGCGCACCGGCGCGGCCACGACGCCGGCTCACAGGTTAAAACCACTCTGTTAGGCAGCAGCGGTTACTCACACGCACCTAGGCGGCACCATGACCGCGTGGCTCATTCTCCTAATCATCTTCGTTGCCGGGTGTATCGGTGGCATTACCAATGCGGCGATTGCTGGCGAGTTGCGCTTGCCGTACACCGATCCCGAAGCGCGGGTCTACAGGCCTGGCTGGGTCGGGAACGTGCTCATAGGGGGCATAGCGGCTCTCGTCTTCTGGGGCCTATACGGCCCGATGGCCGCGGCAGTTCTCATGGGCCCTATCGATCCGGCGGCTCCGCAGCCTCTACTTCGAGTCTCTGAGCTGTTCGCGGCATTGCTCACGGGAATCGGCGGCGGTAGACTACTTACTGCGGAGGTCGAACGGCGCGTGTTCGATAGAGAGAAGAAGGCCCTCACCGATACGAAGGACGCTCTTGCAACTGCTGTTAAGAGCCTTGCTGAGGAGGTAAGACAATGACGGACGGCACTCCAAAGGCACCCGATATCGATGCAATTGAGCTTATCGAAACGCTCGCAACCCAGATCCCGAGCTCCAGTTCCTTTACCTCGGCAAGCCTAGCCCAACAGATCCTGGAGCAAACCCGTCGGCTCCACGCCTTCCGCAGTGCCCTCGTGGTTGGCCGCGAGGCGGGCGCCAAGGCCCACGAGATGGTCGAGGCGCAGGTACAGGAGGCGGAGGTCGGGAAGACCTACCAAGGCAAGGTGAAGACGACGACGGCCTTCGGGGCGTTCGTCGAGATCTTGCCCGGGGTGGAGGGACTGGTCCACATCTCGGAGCTCCAGCACGGCCGCACCGAGAAGACCGAAGACGTCGTGAAGAAGGGCGACTCGGTCACGGTCAAGGTGCTGGAGGTCGACGAGCACGGGAAGATGAGGCTCTCGCGCAAGGCGGTGCTCGAGAAGTAGGACCTCCTACTGAAGGCACCCACGCCCGGTAGGTGCCCGCACCTAGGTGCCGCCTCGCTGCTGTTTAGTATCAAGTTTGAAGTGCAACAGCGGTTCATGAAGCAAAGCATTGGGGAGTCAGCCACTGCCTCGCGCGGGATTGCTTCGCGGCACGCCGAACGCGACCAAGCCGCCAATAGCCATTACCGCCGCCGCCGCGACGAACGCCGTCATCGGGCCGGCCCGGTCGTATGATGCTCCGGTCGCAACAGGGCCGAGCAGGCGCCCCAGAGCGCTGAGTGACTGCGCGACTCCGAGGACCGTTCCCTGCTCCGCCGGGCCCGCCAGGACGGACACCATGCCGGTGGCCGCCGGAGAGAACACGCTCTGCGAGAAGGCCAGCACGACCGTCCAGCCGTAGAGCACGGGCACCCGAGACAGGAACGGCACCGCGGCGACGCCGGCCGCCATACCGAACAGACCGAGGATCAAGAGCGCGCGGTCACCGGTGAGGCGCACCAGTCGCCCGAACAGCCAACCCTGCACCAGCGCCGCGGTGACCCCGATGACGGTGAACAGGAACCCCAGGTCCCGCTCGTGCCACCCGAAGGTCGTGTTGGCGAATAACGGCAGCGCCACCGTGTAGCCCGCGAACGCGAAGGGCGCGAGCGCCCACACGATCAGGAGCGGGCGCAATCGAGCGTTCCTGAACGCCTCCGCCAGGTGCCTGAACGGCCAGAAGTCGGTGGCGGTCCGGTGCTCTTCCCTGAGCGACTCCGGGAGTATCCGGTAGGCCAGCACGAAGTTCCCGAGGGAGAGCCCCGCGGCCACCAATCCGGGGCCGGTGTGCCCCCAATAGTGTCCCGCGATGCCGCCGATCGCCGGCCCGAGCGTGAAGCCGATGCCGAAGGCCGCGCCGATCATCCCCATCCCCTTCGACCGCTCCGCGCTGGTGGTGACGTCGGCGATGTAGGCCTGCGCCGCGGAGATGTTGCCGCCCGCGAAGCCGGAGACCAGCCGCGCGATGAGCAGCACGCCGAAGGAGGGAGCGAACGCGAACATGATGTAACCGGCAGCGTTGATGACGGTCGTCGCGAGGATGATCGGCCGCCGCCCCACCCGGTCCGACCAACGGCCTAGCAGCGCGGTCGCGATGAACTGCATGCCCGAGAACGCGCCCATCAGCACGCCGAACCCCAGCGCGTTCGCCCCGAACCGCTGCGAGTAGTACGGCAGTATGGGGATGATTATCCCGAATCCGATGAGGTCTATCAGGACCGTGAGGAAGATGACGCCGAGGCGGCCTCTCATCGTCGGCGGGGGGGCGGGAAGCGGGGGCTCACCCATCGCGTTTCTTCTTGACATGCTTGTGGAGCGCGCGACCCGCCGACCGCTCCTTTCGATCGGCCGTGGCAGGGCCCTGGTGCTCGCCGCGCGCGCGCGCCGCGAGCTCACGCACCAGCTTGTGGTAGCTCTCGAGCCGGTCGGCGGCGATCCGCCCCTCGGCCAGCGCCGCCTTCACGGCGCAACCGGGCTCCGGGCCGTGCGCGCAGTCGCGGAACGCGCAGTGCTCGCCCAGCGACTCGACATCGTCGAAGGCGCTCAACAGCCCGGGGCCGGCGCCGCTGAGCTGAAGCTCGCGCATGCCGGGCGTATCGATGAGTATCCCACCCCCCGGCAGCAGCACCAGCTCGCGGCGCGCGGTCGTGTGGCGGCCCTTGTCGTCCCCCTCGCGGATCTCGCCGGTCGCCTGGCGCTCGAAGCCGACGAGCGCATTGATCAGGGTGCTTTTCCCCACGCCGGACGAGCCGAGGAGCGCGCCGGTGCGGTGTGGGAGCAGGTGCGCGCGCAGCGCGTCCACCCCCAGCCCGGTCTTGGCGCTGGTCACGTGCACCTGCGCGCCGACCGCGACAGCCTCGACCTCTCGCACTATCGGCGCGGTATCGACCATGCGGTCTGCCTTCGACAGGACCACGACCGGGGCCGCACCGCTTTCCCAGGCCAGCGCGAGGTAGCGCTCCAGGCGGCGCAGGTTCAGCTCTGCGTTGAGCGAAGTGACGATGAAGACGACATCGACATTGGCCGCGATGGTCTGGTCGCCATGCTCGCGTCCCGCGGCCTTGCGGGTGAAAAGGCTCGAGCGCGGCAGCACGGCGTCAATGATCCCGGGCCCGTCGCCGGACGACGGGGAGAACGCGACCCAGTCGCCGACCGCGGGCAGGTCCGAGCGGGAGCCGGCGGCGTGGCGCATGCGCCCGCCTACCGAGGCTTCGGCTTCGCCCTGCTCGGTGAGGAGCTCGTAGACGCTGCGATGCTCCACGGCGACGCGCGCGGGGGTCCGTCCAGCCGTGGCGTGCGGCGCGAAGTGCGCCGCGAATCGTTCGCTCCAGCCGAGTCGCTCGAGCTCGGCTCGTCCCGTCACCAGTTCGTCCGCCCGATCATCCGCCGGTAGTCTTCCTGTACTACCGCGCCGGTGCCGGAGCCGGCGCCGTCCCCCGCGGCAACCGCTCCGGCAGGTCCGCCACGACGTACGCCATCACCGCGAGTGCGGCCACGCACTGCGCCATTTCGCGCGGGTCGAGCTTGTCCACCGTGTCGCCGTCGCTGTGGTGGAACCAGAAGTAGCGAGTGCCGTCCACGTTGAGGCCGAGTCCGGGGACGCCGCGCCGCATGATGGGGCCGATGTCGGCGCCGCCTCCGCCGCGGGAGATCGAATCCGCACCGATGGGCCGGAGCAGGCTCGCCACCTGCCGCACTAGCGCCATCGCCGAGTCGGAGCCGGTGAAGCCGTAGCCCAGCGGGCGGAAAACGCCGCCGTCGGCCTCGATCGCGAGAACGTGGTTGTCGAGCTCCGCGGCGTGCGCGTCTCGATAGGCGTTGCCGCCGCGCAGCCCGTTCTCCTCGTTGGTCCAGCCCACCATCCGCACCGTCCGGCGCGGCCTGAGGCCCAGGCGCTGAAGCAACCGCACCGCCTCCCACGCGGCGACCACGCCTCCGCCGTCGTCCATCGCCCCCTGCCCCACGTCCCACGAATCGATGTGTCCGCCCAGTACCACTACTTCCTCGGGACGCTCGCTCCCCACCAGCTCCGCCACGATGTTCCGCGACGGCGCGTCCGGGAGCATTCGCGCTTCCATGGTGAGACGGACGACGACTCGCTCGCCGCGATCGCTCATCCGGTGCAGCATCATCGCGTCCTCGACGCTCAGCGCCGCCGCGGGGATGCGCTGTACCGTGGAGTCGTACTGGAGCGCGCCGGTGTGCGGCGAGCCGATGGAGTAGGAGGCGACCGTTCGGATGAGACACGCCACCGCGCCTGCCCGCGCTGCCGCGCTGGGGCCGTCGCTCCGGTACCGCACCGTGGCGCCATAGTTCGTGAACGGCACGTCGAAGAGGACGATCTTGCCGCGCGCCTCCGCCGCGCGCGCCGTGAGGTCGGCGAAGCTGGTCACGACGAGCACTTCGCCCGTGATGCCGCGGCGTGACGTGCCGACGCTTCCGCCGAGGCCCAGCATCGCCAGGCGCTGCGGCCGTGGCGACACCAGCTCGGCGGACTCGTTCCCGCGCACCCAGTGCGGCACCATCACCGGCTCGCCGCGCACGTTCTGCAACCCGTCACGCTGCATCTCGGCCAGGACCCAGTCGATGGCGCGCTCCAGGCTCGCCGAGCCGCTGAGGCGATGGCCGAAGGTGTCCACCATCCGCGCGAGGCGCTGCCACGCCGCGCTGTCGCGCGTCGCTTCGGCGATGATGCGGCCCGCCACGGCCTGGTAGCGGTCGGCGATCGGTCCGCCCGCGGCGGCCTGCCCGGCGAGCCGGTGCGGCGCGGCCAGCGCACCGGCGAGGAGAGCGGCAAAAGCGAATGGCGGTCTCATGGTCCCCTAGGCGACGACGAATTCCAGTGTCCCGTGCGCCGATCGAAGCGCCCGCGTGACGGCTTCGGGCGTGTCACCGCGCGCGAAGATGAATCCCGGGTAGCGCGAGCCCTCCGGCAGGGGCACGAGCCGCTGGCCCCGATGGGCGGTGATCACGACATCGTCCACGCCTGGCACGGCGCGCGCCTCGTCCACTCCGCGCACTTCCGTTAGGACGCCCGCCCTCGGGGTCGGGATCATCATGACCCCCGACGCCGCGCGCTCCCGCTCGAACGACGCGATGGGCAGGCCGAGCGCGTGGCGGAGCAGCAGCTCCTCCAGCGACGACGACCCCTTCCCCTCACCGAAACGCAGCACCGCTCCGCACCGCCCGCCGATCGGGCGCGCGGCGACCTCGATCACCCACGGCCCACGTTCGTTGACGCGCAGCTCGGCGTGGATCGGCCCGCTGGTGAGTCCGAGTGCCAAGGCCGCGCGCTCGGCGCATTCAGCGATGGCGCGCTGCGAGGCATCCGGCAATCGGCTCGGAGTCACGTAGATCGTCTCCTCGAAGAACGGCCCGTCCAGCGGATCGGGCTTGTCGAACAAGGCGAGGAGACGCAGCCGGCCCTCGGCTAACAGCCCTTCGAGCGCGACCTCCCCACCGGGAACGAACTCTTCGACGAGGATCTGCCGCGCCGGCTCGCCGCACGCCGCCGCTTCGGGCTCTTCCAGGATACGCACGATGCGTTGGAACGCGGTGACCAACTCCGCGGGGTCGTTCGCCCTGATCACGCCACGGCTGGCCGCGAGGCGCAGCGGCTTCAAGACGCACGGGTATCTCGCCTCGCGCGCGACCTGCGCCGCATCGGCCGTGACCGCGTGCAGCGCGAAAGCGGGCACCGGGAGTCCCGCGTGCGTCAGGAGGACCCGCTGCCGGTGCTTGTCGCGCGCCGCGAACGTCGCGGGAACGGGGTTGTGCCGAAGACCCAACGCTTCGGCGATCACGGCGGCGACCACCGCCGTGTCGTCATCGACGCCGAAGACCGCGTCCACCGGGTGCGTCGCCGCGAACCCGCGCACCTCGCCGGCGGCGCGTTCGGGGTGGGCGAAATCGAGCGCCATCAGCCCAGTCGGCTGCGCGGCCGCGAACACGCTAACATGGTCCGACGCCACGGTAAGGTCGATGTCGAGCCGCCGCGCGGCCTCGACGAACGCCGCGGCACGGTAGGTGGTGGTGGGTAGCAGGAGCAGCAGGCGTGGGCGCGCCACGTCGGGCCTCGGCGCGGCGGCCGGGCTACTTCTTGGCCGACGCGATGTACGGGTTGGCACCCGAGGAATGGTCCGTGACGTCCACGATGCCCTGGACCTCGGGAACGGACTGACGGAGGATCTGCTCGATCCCCTGACGCAGGGTTACGTCGGCCATGCCACATCCCTGGCAGCCGCCGGCCATCCTGAGCAGGACCGTCGCATCCTGCACGTCGATCAGGTCCACCCGTCCGCCGTGACCGGCCACCATCGGGTTGACCCGTGACTGGAAGACCTCGGCGACCCGTTCGTACAGCGCCTCGTCGTCCGTGGGACCTGCCGCCGCGGCCTTCTCCGCGACCGGGGTCGCATCGGAGGCGAGCGCGGAACGGATCGCGCCGCCCACCGCCTTGCCGACCACCTGCCAAGGCGCCGGACCAGCCTTCACGACCGTGACCAGGTTGGCCGAGACGATGACCTCCGCGACGCCCGCTATGGCGAAGAGGTTCTCCGCCAGCGGCGACCCCTGCGCTTCCGAGGCTGAGCCGAACCGGCGCACACCCCCCGGGTAGAGAGGTTGGCTTACCACGAACTTGCAACGCTGGTCGTCGATCGGCTCGGCGGTGATGCGAATCTCGTCCATGGGGGAAGTATCGGGGTTTCCGCGGCGGGGGTCAATCTTGGCGCGGCCTACAGCTTCATCCTGCGCACCAGCTCCTGGAACCGCGGATGGGAGCGCAGGGGATCGACGACCGGGTGCACCTTCAAGTACGCCATCCAGCCGCGACGCTCCTCGAAGGCCCGCTCCGACCACAGCAGCGCCCGATCGAAGTCGCCGAGCCCGATGTAGAGCAGGGCGAACGCCACCGGGGAGACGTATTCCCGCCCGCTCCGTTCCACGAGCTGCGCGAGGATCGCCGCCGCCTCGTCGCGCTTGCCCGCCCGCGCGAGAACATGGCCCAGGTTCGCCGCCGCGTACGCGCCCGCCCCCGGCAATCCGGCCGCCTCGCGCAGCACGCGCTCGGCCTCCTCGAAGCGACCCAGCTCGGCGAAGGTCAGCCCGAGGATGCGGTAGGTCTCCTCGGCCGTCGGGTTCATCGCGATGGCGCGCGTGAAGTGATAGCGCGCCTGGTCGTAGCGCCGCCCGTAGTAGTACAACCACCCCAGCCCGCGCCTCACGGAGACCGATGCCGGGTCCTGCTCGAGCGCGGTGTGCCCTTCAGGCCGTCCGCGTCGCCGGAATCGATGAGCGGCACGAGGTGCGGATGCGAGAGCTGGGCGGCGATGCCGATCTCTCGGAGGAACCGCTCGGCACCGACCGAGGCCCCCAGCTCGGGACGAAGCACCTTGATGGCGACCTCCCGCCCATGCTTCAGGTCGTCCGCCAGATACACGGTCGCCATGCCTCCGGCGCCGAGCTCGCGGCCCAGCCGATAGCGCGCCGCGAGCGCGGCCTTCAGCCGTGCGTGGGTGGAGTCGGGCATGGCGCGCCAAAGATGCCGCCAACCGGGATGAGCGCGCCACCAGCGCGGAGCTCGGGTCTGTGCCTCGAGGCACCGCCGAGCGCGGGACGGGGATCGGGAAATCTCACAACCTCTGGGCGCGGAACGGCGCCAGATCGAACCGCGGCGACGCCCCCGTCGCGAGGTCGGCAAGGATCTCGCCGACCGCCGGCGCGAACTTGAACCCGATGCCCGAACACGCGCTGGCGAGCAGCACGTTCCGGTGCTCGGGATGCTGATCGATGATGAAGCCGCCGTCAGTCGGGTTGGTGTACATGCACACCTCCGACCGCAGGTGCTCGCCCGCCGCCGCAGGGATGTAGCGCGCCAGCCGGTCGCGGGTCTGCGCGACTTCCTCGCTTCCCACCTCGCGCCGCACCGTGTCGGCCGTGGTGGACTCGCCGCGGTGGTGCACCGCGGCCTTCATGGCGCCGTCGAGCAGCGGGAAACCGTAGCAGATGACCCCGGCCGAGTCCTCGCAAAGGTAGACCGGGAATCGCGCTGGGCCCAGCAGGTGCTCGTCGCGCGCGGGCGCGAACCAGTGCTGAACTACCCGCTCGACCGTGACGGTCACGCCGATGTCGCTCAGCACCTCGGCCATCCAGGGCCCGGTCGCCAGCACGAGCCGCTCCGCGCGGTAGGTCTGCCGAGTAGTGAGTACCCACACCGCCCCGTCGGCCTCCTCACCCCAGGCGATCATCGGCTCGTCGAAACACAGCTCGACGCCGGGCCGGGATGCGGCCGCGGTGAGCATCGTTTCCACGCACGCCTCCGGCCAGAGCACCCCGGCACGATTCTCGAACAGGCCGACCATCCCGTCCGGCCTGAACGCGGGCCACCGCCGGCAGACCTCCGCCGCCGACAGCTCCTCGCAGGGGACGTCATGCGCCGCGGCGCTGGCGCGCGAGCCGGCCACGATCGACGACTCCGGCGCGCCGAGGTACAGGGCGCCCGTCGGGATCAGCAGGTCGCCACGGCCGGACTCGGCCGCGAGCTCGTCCCACAGCTCGTAGCCGCGCCGCGCCATCGGCACATACCGCGGGTGCTCGAACGCCAGCTCGCGGATGACTCGCGATCCCCCGTGCGAGGAGCCGAGCGCGTGCGGCGGCCGGTAACGGTCGAGGCCGAGCACCTTGAGGCCCCGGCCTGCCATCTGCCACGCGGCGGCGCTGCCGATCGCGCCGAGGCCCGCGACGATGACGTCGTACGTCACACGCCCCCACGAGGAAGACCGTACCCTTGAATCGCCGGCGGCTAGAAGATCGGATAGATGAACGGCGCGAGCGCCGAACCCTGGGCGAAGACGAGCAGCGCGCCGACCAGGAGCATCACCACCAGGATCGGCAGCAACCACCACTTCTTGCGCACCTTCATGAACGCCCACAGCTCGCCCAGCATTCCCTTCCTGGCCATGATACCGTCCTAGAATTGACGTTGCATGTCGCCCTTGCGCTGCCCGCGCGCGGCCCAGACGGAGCCGCCGCTCTGGTTGGCGACGAGCGGGTTCTTTCCGAAGAGCCGCATCACGATCCCGATCGGCAGGAGCACGAGGAAATACACGATGCCCATGAAGATCGGCGTCGTGACCTTCGAGATCGCGTGGGCAAGCCCCATCCACGCGCGCTGGACCGGCCCCAGCTGCGTCGGGAGCGCGAGGCCCGCGAAGACCAGCAACGCCCCGAGGACGGCGAAGACGGCCGAGAGAGTGTGTCGCCCGCCCCATGCGGGCGGGGCCGAGAAGATCGCCGAAAGCGCGTGCTGCGCGCGCCACCACACCAGGCCGGCGAGCACCATGAAGGCGATGCCCACCGTGAGCCCGAACTTCCGCCCCTCCGCGGGGGTCAGTCGAGCTGGAATTCGCTCCGCCAATCCGACGTCTCCTTCCACTCCGGTTGGGTGGCCTTGTCGAGCAGGAACGGCCCCAGCACGAGATGGTCGATGTGAGTGCGCATGAAGCACTGGTACGCGTCCGCGGGCGTGCAAACGATGGGCTCGCCGCGGACGTTGAAGGAGGTGTTCACCACCACCGGGCACCCGGTGAGCGTTTCGAACTGCTTTATCAGATCGTAGTAGTCCGGGTTCACGTCGTGATCGACCGTCTGCACCCGCGCCGAGTAGTCGATGTGCGTGATCGCGGGAACGTCCGACCTCGGCACGTTGAGCTGGTCGATGCCCCAGAGCTTGCGCTGTTCCGCGCTCATGGGGATCTGCCGCTCCTTCTTCACCGGCGCCACCAGCAGCATGTAGGGCGAGTCGCAGTCCATCTCGAACCAGTCCTGCACCCGCTCGCGCAGCACGCTCGGCGCGAAGGGACGGAACCCTTCGCGGAACTTGATCTTGATGTTCATGTCGGCCTGCATCTTCGGGCTGCGCGGGTCGCCCAGGATGCTCCGACAACCCAGCGCCCGCGGCCCGAACTCCATCCGACCGTTGAACCAGCCGACGATCTTCTCGTGCGCGAGCAGCTTGGCGACGCGTCCGAGCAGCTCCTGACGCTCCAGCCGGACGTAGCCGGCTCCCTGCTTCTTGAGGAACCGCTCTATCTCCTCCGGCGTAAAGCCCGGGCCGAGGTAGGCGCCCTTCATGCTGTCCCTGCCCGGCGTCACGGTGCGCGGCTTCTGGCAGTAGCGGTGCCAGATCAGCTGCGCCACTCCGAGCGCGCCGCCGGCGTCGCCCGCGGCCGGCTGGATCCAGAGCCGCTTGAACGGGCCCTCGCGCAAGAGCTTCCCGTTGCCGACGCAGTTCAACGCGACGCCGCCCGCCAAGCACAGGTTTTCGAGTCCGGTCTCCCGATGCACCGTGCGCGCCATCCGCATCATGATCTCTTCCGTCACCTCCTGCACGGAGCGCGCGAGGTCCATCTCCTTCTGCGTAAGGTTCGTCTCAGGCACCCTCGGCGGCCCGCCGAACAGCTTGTCGAACTCGCCGTTCGTCATCGTGAGGCCGGAGAGGTAGTTGAAGTACTTCTGGTTCAACGTGAAGGAGCCGTCCTCCTTGAGGTCCACCAGCTCCTTGAAGATCAGGTCCACGTACTTGGGCTCTCCGTATGGCGCGAGGCCCATGACCTTGTACTCACCCGAGTTGACCTTGAAGCCCGTGTAGTAGGTGAACGCCGAGTAGAGGAGGCCGAGCGAGTCGGGCCAGCGCAGCTCCTTGAAGAGCTCGAGGTTGTTGCCGCGGCCGACACCGAAGGCCGCCGTCGCCCACTCCCCCACCCCGTCCATGGTGAGGATGGCCGCTTCCTCGAAGGGCGATGGGAAGAAGGCGCTCGCCGCGTGCGACTCGTGGTGCTCGGAGTAGAGGAGTTCCCCTTCGTAACCCAGCTCGTCTCGGAGCTGGTTCTCCAGGTAGAGTTTCTCCTTGATCCAGAGCGGCCCCGCCATCAGGAACGACTTGAAACCCCGGGGCGCCACGCCCAGGTAGGTCTCGAGGATCCGCTCGAACTTGAGCAGCGGCTTGTCGTAGAACCCGACGTACGCGAGATCCTGGGCCGTGATGCCCGCCGTGCGCAGGCAGTACTCGACCGCGCGCCTGGGATACGAGGCGTCACCTTTCTTGCGCGTGAACCGCTCTTCCGAGCCGGCGGCGAGGATCTCGCCGTCCCGGAGGATGCAGGCCGCGCTGTCATGGTAGAAGGCGGAAATGCCCAGAATATGCTGCTGGCCTGTCGCCAACGACGACGCCCCTATCGCTTGGTGGCCCGGACCCGCCCGGGTAGCAGCATGACGCGGACTCACCGGACGAGACCGCGGCCGCGACTAGACGACGGTGGGCCGTGTCGTGGTGGTAAAGATAGTCGAGAAGCTGGCGAAATGTCGCGGTCAACCCGCCGGCGCGCCCGTGCAAAGCCCCAGGCCAGCGCGGCGGCTGCGTAGATCGTCCAGAGGATGGAGAGGCCGACCTGGCGCGCCCACTCCAGGCGGCTGGCAAGGGCGGTATCCCCGGCCCGTCAAGCGCCTGTCAAGGCCGCCGTTCTTGCGCAATCACCGGCCCGGTCATACGTTGGCACCAGTCAAACTTCCACAGCGGAGGCTGCCTCCCATGTCACATCGCAAGGCCGTGCACTGGTATGCGTGTGCGCTGTCCATCGCCCTCTCCCTTCTCACCTTTCCCACTTCGCTGTCCGCGCAGTCCCAAGCCACGTCCGGCGTCATCCGCGGCGTGGTGCACGGGCCGGATGGGAACGTGGTGAACGGGGCGACGGTCGTGCTGCGCAACACCGAGACCAACATCGAGCGCAGCGTGCCGACCAACGAGCGGGGCATCTTCGTCGCCTCGCTGCTGCCGGTGGGCACCTACAACGTCATCGCCCGCTCTCCGGGCTTCAGCGAGGCCCGGCGGCAGGGCGTGGCGCTGCGGCTGGGAGAGACGGTCTCGCTGGACCTGGCGCTCGGCGCGGTCACGCTGGCGCCGATCGAGGTCACCTCGACGCCGCCGGTGGTGGACCCGAGCCGGGTGGAAGCCTCGACGCGCCTCAGCGCCGACGAGGTCGCGGGCCTGCCCAACAACGGGCGCAACTACGTCAACCTGATGACCCTCACGCCCAACGTGGCAATCGTGCAGGGCCCGGACGGCGACGAGATCTCCGTCAGCGGCCAGCGCGGCATCTACAACAACATTTCGGTGGACGGGGCGGATTTCAACAATCCGTTCTTCGGCGAGCAGCGCGGAGGCCAGCGGCCCCCGTTCACCTTCAACCTGGACGCGGTCCAGGAGATGGTGGTGATCGCCGACGGGGCGAGCGCCGAGTTCGGGCGGTCGGGCGGCGGGTTCGTGAACGTCCTCACCAAGTCGGGCACCAATACGCTTCGCGGCACCGCGCACTACTTCGGACAGTCGAACACCTTCTCGTCCGACCTCTTCCGCGGCCAAGGCAACCCCGACTTCTCCCAGCATCAGTTCGGCTTCACGCTGGGCGGACCGATCATCCGGGACCGGGCGTTCTTCTTCGTCGCGTACGACCAGCAGATCGCCAGCGGGACCAAGCAGACCAGCCCGAGCCGGATCGACGCGTCGCTGCGGGCCTGGATGGACACCGCGTTCAGCGGAGCGCTGGCCGGCGACTACGACCCCATTGAGCGGACGAACAACGCGAACGCGCTGATGGTCAAGATCGACTGGCGCCTGAACCCAAGGCACAGCCTGGCGCTCAAGTACAACTACACCAACAGCCGGCAGGAGAACGGCACGTTCGACGTGGACACGTGGGCGCGCAGCGCCAACGCCGTCGAGCGCGACTACTCCAACGCGATCAACGGCAGCCTGGTGTCCCTCCTTTCGCCAACGATTTCGAACGAGTTCCGGTTCCAGTACTCCCGTGAGGACCGGCCCCGCCCATACGAGGGCCCCGGCTTCCCAGGCACCAGCGGTGCGCTGTTCAACACCGGCACACGGCCGTTCCCCGACACCGGCGCCGACTTCGCCAACGGCTATCGGTGGGGAATGCCGTTCTTCATCCCGATCACTGCGTACGACACTCGCATCCAGCTAATTGACAACCTGAGCGTGGCACGCGGCAGCCACCTGTGGAAGGCGGGCTTCGAGTACAACCGCACCGAGGCCAACCAGACGTTCATCGGTTTCGCCAACGGCCGGTACATCTTCGGCAGCGTACCCGGCTTCTTGAACTACGTCGCCCAGGGCCCGACCTACGTCGAGTGCGATGACGGCACGTCGAACAACACCGGGTCGTGCGGCGCCGCCAACATCACCGGCCCGCTCCTGCTCTTCCTCCAGTTCGCGCCGGTTCAGGCGGGCACCTCGGTCCGGGACGCGGGCACGCAGTCCATCGTGCAGACCGAGTTGGCGGTCTTCCTACAGGACACGTGGCGGCCGCGACCCAACCTGACCGTGAACTACGGCCTAAGGTGGGAAGCGCAGATCCAACCAGACCCGATCACCCCGCCCGGGACGGTGTTCTATCAGCCGTTCATCGCGGCGCGGGCCTCGGGCAACACGTTTCCCTCGGACGGCACCATCCCGGCCGACTGGAAGATGTTCCAGCCGCGGCTGGGCATCGCGTGGGACGTGAACAACAACGGACGGCAGGTGGTCCGAGCCAGCGCGGGCATCTATGCCGCGCGCTCGCCCGGCCTGATCTTCGCCAGCACGCGTACCAGCAACGGCTCGATCGGGCAGACGGTCTTCCAGGCGAGCTTCTTCAACGGCTTCGGTGCCATCCCGCCGGTCTACGGGCCGACGCTGCCGAGCTTCGGCACCGGCACGCCCACGCGGCCGGGCATCTTCGTAACGGACGCCGATTTCCAGAACCCGCGCACCTACGCCATCAACCTGGCCTACGAACGCGAGCTCCGGCCCGGCCTGGCTGGTTCCGTCAGCTACGCCATGGCAGCCACCAACAACCTGAACCGGTTCATCGACCGGAATGACGCGGTCTTCGGAAGCCCCTACACGAATTTCCCCGGCACCACGGCCAACGGACTCGGGGGCGTGACGGTGCTCGAGAGCTCGGCGAAGTCGCGCTATCACGGCTTCACCGCGTCGCTGCACGGCTCGATGACGAGCCGGGTGGACTTCCAGGCCAACTATACGCTGTCGTTCGACAAGTCCGACGACGACAACGAGCGCGACCCGTTCAGCTTCCGCTATGCTAAGGCCAACCGCCTCGAGCGCGAGTACAACTGGTCCGACCGCGACCAGCGGCACCGGGTCAACATTTGGGTGCTCGAACGGTTGCCATGGGATCTGTTCCTCAACCATCGCATCAGCTTCTACTCGAAGCAGCCGACGTCCGACGCGTGCGGCACGAACAACCAGGGCACCGGCCAGCCGGCGGTGACACCGGGGGACCGAGTTTGCCGAGATGCTGGCGGGACCGAGACCGGCGTGGTCCTCCAGCGCAACACGCTCCGGAAGGACAACGCGTTCTTCCAGTGGGACCTGCGGATCTCGCGTCCGTTCCGCGTGGGCACCTCCCAGCGCGCCGAGGTGATCCTCGAAGTCTTCAACGTGACCAACACCTTCAACCTCCGGAACCCCAGCGCGCCGGGGCTACTGTTCAACTTCGACGGCACGATCCGTAGTGGCCTGGGCGATCCGCGACGGTTGCAGGGCGGATTGCGGTGGGAGTTCTAGATTAGACTCAGAAGGAAGAGTTGCAGGATCGAGAGTTGCAGGAAAAAAG
Organism: Gemmatimonadales bacterium; assembly: GCA_030697825.1. Classification (NCBI taxonomy): domain Bacteria; kingdom Pseudomonadati; phylum Gemmatimonadota; class Gemmatimonadia; order Gemmatimonadales; species Gemmatimonadales bacterium. Next base: position 65,675 of record JAUYOW010000135.1, read on the forward strand.
CGAAGACGTCGGAGGGCCCGGTGAGCAACCCGGGCCCTTTGGCTTCAGCGGCCGCGCGGCGCGGTCAGCCCGCTAGCAGCGCCCGGTACTCGGGGTGCCGCTCCACCACCGAGCCAACGAACCAGCAGCTCGGCATCACCTTGAGCCCGTTGGCCCGGGCGTAGTCGAGGGCGTGACGGACGATCATCGAGCCGAAGAAGCGGCCGCGCGCCTCGAAGGGCACGAAGGTGCTCTGGAAGTCCAGCGTGTTCTCACCCGCCGGCGCATAGAGCAGATACGCCTCGCCGGCGTTGGTTTCCAGGACGAACTTGCGCCGAGCCTCGTCATGGCGGATGTCTAGCATCGTCACCCGTTGAACTTAACGCCCCATCCACAGGAATCGCGTATGCGACTCGCGCTCGTACCGCTCGGCCTCCTGACCGCCCTCACCGCCCTCGCCGCGACGGCGCGGGCTCAGCAACCCGGCTCCTTGACAGTCGGAGCCGTCACCGCGCGGCCGGGCGAGATGGCCTCCGGCTTCATCGAAGTGCCGGCGGGCGTGGACTCCGCGACGCGCATTCCGATCACCGTCGTGCGCGGCCGCACCCGCGGACCGACGCTCGCATTGATCGCGGGGACGCACGGCTCCGAGGTCGCGCCCATCGTCGCGCTACAGCGGGTGCGGCGGGAGCTGGATCCGGCGCGCCTCGCGGGTACGGTCATCCTGGTCCACATCGCGAACCTGCCGTCCTATCTCCGGCGCACCATCTACTACAGCCCGGTGGACGGGAAGAACCTCAACCGCGTCTACCCCGGCCGCGCCGACGGCACCAGCTCCGAGCGCATCGCGTACGCGATGACGCGCGAGGTGATCGAGCGCGCGGATTACGTCGTTGACATGCACGCCGGCGACGGCAACGAGTCGCTGCGGCCGTACAGCTACTGGATGCCGCTGCGGGTGGACGCTCGGGTGGACTCGCTCGCGCGCGAGATGGCGCTGGCCTGGGGCCTCGACCACATCGTCGTGGACACCACGCGCCCGCGCGACCCGAACGCCTCGGCGTACACGTCCAACACGGCGATGACGCGCGGCCGGCCGGCGATCACGACCGAGACTGGCGCCCTCGGCATCGCGTCGGAGGAATCGGTGCAGCGCAACGTCACCGGCGCGTTCCGGCTGATGCGCTGGCTCCGCATGTGGCCGGGCGACATCGAGATGACCGAGCACCCGGTTTTCCTATCGCGGACCGAAGTGCTGCGCAGTCCGCGCACCGGCATCTGGTATCCGCTGGTCGAGCGCGGGCAGACCGTGCAGCAGGGGACGGTACTGGGCTACGTCACGGACTTCTTCGGGACGTCGCGGACGGAGATCCGCGCGCCCTTTGCCGGCGCGGTGCTCTATGTGGTGGGAACGCCGGCCATGACCGAGGGCGAGCCGGTTGGGATGATCGGGGAGCCGTCGCGCGGGGACCGGCGCTAGGGCGGGCCGGACCCCTCCGGACGCTCGGGCATCACCGTATCGAGCCACCTGGTCGTCGAGTCGTTCAGCGCGCTGAGGAGCGCCGCGTCGTCCGGCCGCAGGTGGCGGCCACCCACCCAGATCACTCGCTTCGGCTCACCGGCCGCTTGGTAGAGCGCCTCCACCGATCGGCGTGGGATCCATTCATCGTTGGCCCCGTTCACGAGGAGCAGCGGACGCGGCGCGATGAGACCGACCCACCGGGTAGGCTCGAGCGGACGCAGGACGAAAGCTATCGCCGCCGCCGTAACCCTGCGCAGCGGGCGCCACGTGATCTCCTTTTCCAGCCGGCTGTCCCAGACCAGCCGCATGTTGCCGCCACCGAACAACAGCGCGACCGCCCTGGGGCGCGGATCGCCGCTCGCCCACGCCACCACGCCTGGAACGCCGAGGCTCGCGCCGATGGCGCCAAGCCGGGCGGGGTCGACGTCCGGCCGATTCGCGAGGTAGTCGGCGGCAACGGCGAGCGCCTGAGGTGTCGCGATGATCCTCGCCCGTACCGCGGGCAGCCTTAGGAGCAGCGCAGGCAGGGAGAGACGCGAGGGATCGCGCCACGGGTAGTCGCACGACAACACGATGCCGCCGTAGGCCGGATTCACGAGCAGCGCGGCCCGGCGTCCAGTTTCGATGCCTCCCGACACGAGCGCGGCCGGGAACCGCCGCCCGGCCGCTCCAGGCGCCGGCCTGCGCAGGATGCAGTCGAGCCGCAGCCCTCCACTTGTGGTCAGCGTCACCTGCTCGACGACGACACCGGCGCCGCTCGAGTCGGCCACCTCCGCACGCGCATTGGAGAGCCAACCGTGGTCTACCGGCCGGCCGGTCGCGAGCCACCCTGCCACGGCCAGCACCAGACCCACCGCGCCGGCCCGCGCGAGCCGGTGCCGGAGCGTACGACGCGTTGAGGAATCCTTCACTCGTCGTTCAACATCCCTTGCTCGATCGCGAATCGCGTGAGGCCCGCGACGGTGCGGATCCCCAGCTTCTTCATCAGGCTGTCTCGGTGCGCCTCCGCCGTGCGCGTGCTGATCCCCAGCTCCGCCGCCGTCTCCTTGTTGGTGAGGCCCCGCGCGATCCGGGTCAGCACCTCGCGCTCCCGTGCCGTCAGCGCTTCCAGCAGGGCGCCCGCGGCCGGCGCCGGCTGCTCGCGGATAGCGGCCGTCAGGTGCCGCGCCACCTGGGGGCTGAAGAAAGCACCCCCCTCGTGGACCGCGCGGATCGCCTCGCGGAGTTCCGCGGGAGTCGTGTCCTTGCGCAGGTAGCCGTGCGCGCCGGCGCGCACGCTCTCCACCACATACTCCGTGTCGTCGTGCACGCTGAGGATGAGGACGCGCGCCTCGGGCACCCGTTCCCGCAGCCTGCCAACCACCCGCAACCCCGATCCTCCCGGCATCGATATGTCGAGCACGACCACGTCGGGCCGGTGCACCTCGGCCAACGCGAGCGCCTCGTCACCCGTCGCGGCCTCGGCCACCATGACGAATCCCGGTGCGCCGGCCAGCACGGTCCGGATGCCTTCGCGCACCACGCTGTGGTCGTCCGCGACCAGGACCCTGATATCGCCGCTCACGCGTCCACTCCCATCCGCGGTGCCGCACCGCCGTTCGCCGGGATCCGGATCTCGAGCTCAGCGCCGCCCTCGGCGTGCCCACTTACCCGAACCGTCCCGCCCAACGCGGTGATCCGTTCGCGCATCCCCGCCAAGCCCAGGTGTCCCTCCCGCTCGAGCCGGTCAAGGTCGAACCGCCCGTCAAAGCCCCGGCCGTCGTCGCGCACGTCCAGCGCCACGACCCCACGGTCCGCCGCGAGACGCACCGCGACCCGTCGCGCGCCCGCGTGCTTCACGACGTTCGACAACGCCTCCTGGAGCGCGCGGAACAGCGCCAGCTCCGCCTCTTCGCTGAAGGACGGTAACTCCTCCGGGAAGTCCACCTCGACTTCGATCTCTCCGCGCTCGGCGAACGACGCCGCGAGCGAGCGCAGCGCCGGCAGCAGGCCCAGGTCGTCGAGCAGCGACGGCCTGAGGTCGCGGGTCACGTTGCGGATCGACCGCATCCCCGTGTCGATCAGCTCCAGGGCACGCTCCAGCCGCCCCGCCGTCGCCGGGTCCGTCTGTTCCCGCAGCACACCCAGCTGGAGCTTCACCGCGGCGAATACCTGCGCCGTCTCGTCGTGGAGGTGCAGCGACAACCGGCGCCGCTCCTCCTCGTGCTGTTCGATCATCCGCGCCTGGAGCCGCGTCAGTTCAGCGGTGCGGGCTTCGAGGCCGCGATAGAGGTCCGCGTTCTCGAGCGCCGCGCCGATCTGCTGGCCGAGCGCGAGGAGAAAGCCCTCGTCGAGCGCCGCGAACGGATCGCGCGCGTCCCCGACGATGACCAGCGCCGCCGTCGCCACCGGACCGCGCAGGATCGGCAGCACGACGGCGTAGGCGTAAGGCGGCCCGAACGGGAAACGCGGGTCCACCCACTCGCGCGTGAACTGCGGATGTCCGCCCTCGATCGCCCGCGTGATCGCGCGCGCCGGGTCACCCTCCGGGGTGAGCCCGTCCCATCGCGCGCAGGCGCCCACTCCGCGCAGGAACCGGGCGCGCCCACCCTCGAGCACGTACATCGCGCTTCCCCGGGCGGCCGGAAGCGAGAGCGGGCGCTGGAGCAGCATGCCGAGGTCGTCGCTGTCGGGGCCGCCGCGCTGCAGGTCCCCCGAGAGCGTCGAGAGCGCGGTGAGGCCGCGCCGAAGGTCGTCGAGCACGAGCACCAGGATCCCCGTGCCCGTCGCCAGCACGAAGAGGATGTCGAGGTAGTAGCCCCAGGGGCTCCACGCCCCGCGCGCCCGGAGGAACGGATAGTCGAGGTGATGGAGCCCCCACAACAGCAGCGCCACGGCCAGCAGCGCCGCGCCGGGCGAGCGAACCTGCCGGGCGAACCTGGCGAAGATGCCGCCGGTCGAGAACGTGACGACGGAAAGGAACAGGACCGCCGGTCCGGCGGCCAGCAGGAAGTTGTCGAGCCGGTAGATCGCGACGTACGACCACACCAGCGGGAAGAGCATGACGCCCAGGTAGCGCCACCGCCACGCCAGCTGGCGCGAGAAGACGAGCGCGGCCCACAGGAGCGCGAGCGCGGTCCAACCCGTCACGACCTGGTGCCAGTAGAGCCACGTCCGGTCGCCCGTCACGAGGAAGCTCATGATGGCGACGACGCGCAGCAGGTAGAGCGCCCACGCGAGCGCGAACCACCGGAAATACGGCTTGCGGTAGCGATGGTACAGGAAGGCGCAGATCGCCGCCAGGCCGAAGGTGATGGCGGCCTGAAGGACGGCGGCGGATAGTTCGCTCGCGGGAACGGCGGCGGTATTCATGGCTGCGCCGGCCAGACGACCACGCGGCCGCGGTAGCGGGAGAAGCTCCGCCCCGGCGCCGGCCGCGTCGGCGTGCCGGAGGCCACGAGTGCGAAGCCGCCGCAGCCCTCCAACGCATCCCCGAACGCATCGATCAGCGACACCCCACCATTCTAGTCCGATTCACCGGCCGCTGCACGGATACCGCCGCTCAAGAAGCCTCTAGGACATCCTTGAGCCGCTCGAGGGCGTCCGACCAAGGGCTATCGCGGGCGGGTTCGGCCCCCTCTCACGCAACCGAGCGGGCCGGCGTAACGTAGTAGTGTCGCACCCCCTTCGACCCGACCCACGCACGCCGAGGTTCCGCCATGCCGGTATCACGCCATGCCTTCGTCGCCCCGTTCGCCCTCGCCCTCGCGCTTCCGACCGGCGTGATGGCGCAGCGCCGCGCCGCCCCCGCCCCCGCCCCTGCCCCTGCGGCCATGGCGGGCGCGGCGTACGACACCTCGCTCTTCCGGGCGCTCACCTGGCGCTCGATCGGGCCGTTCCGCGGCGGTCGCGTGACCGCGGCCACCGGCGTCGTCGGCCAGCCATATGTCTACTACATGGGCGCTACCGGCGGCGGCGTCTGGAAGACGACCGACGGCGGGATGACGTGGCTCCCCGTTTCCGACGCCTTCTTCGGCGCCGGATCGATCGGCGCGATCGAGGTCGCGGCGTCGGACCCGAACGTGGTATTCGTCGGCACGGGCGAGTCGCCGATCCGCGGCAACGTCTCGCCCGGCGACGGCATGTACAAGTCCACCGACGCCGGCCGCACCTGGTCGCACGCCGGCCTCCGCAACGCGGGCCAGATCGGCGCGATCCGCGTCCACCCGGCGAATCCGGACCTCGTCTACGTCGCGGTCCTCGGCCACGCCTTCGGCCCCAACAGCGAGCGCGGAGTCTTCCGTTCGCGCGACGGGGGAACGACGTGGGAGAAGATCCTGTTCCGGAGCGACAGCGCCGGCGCGATCGATCTCGCGATGGACCCGGCGAACCCGCGGATCCTGTACACCGCGTTCTGGCAGGCGGTGCGCCGGCCCTGGACTATGGAGAGCGGCGGGCCCGGCAGCGGCCTCTTCAAGTCCACCGATGGCGGCGACACCTGGACGGAGATCACGCGCAACCCCGGCCTGCCGCGCGGGGTCATCGGAAAGATCGGCGTCACCGTCTCGCACGTGAACCACGACCGGGTGTGGGCGATCGTCGAGGCGGACAGCGGCGGCGTCTTCCGCTCCGAAGACGGCGGCGCGACGTGGACCCGGCTCAACGAGGACCGCCGGCTCCGGCAGCGCGCCTGGTACTACTCCCACATCCACGCCGATCCCCAGGACAACGAGACCGTGTACGTGCTCAACACGGGGTTCTACCGCTCGGTGGACGGCGGCCGCACCTACACGACGATCGCGACGCCCCACGGCGACAACCACGCGCTCTGGATCGATCCGCACGACAACCGGCGGATGATCAACGGCAACGACGGCGGCGCCAACGTGACGTACAACGGCGGCGTGACCTGGACCGGCCAGGACAACCAGCCTACGGCGCAGTTCTACCACGTCACCGCGACCAATGACTTCCCCTACCAGGTGTGCGGCGCGCAGCAGGACAACAGCACCCTGTGCACCGCGACGCGGACCACCGGGAACGGCATCGGGCGGGCCAACTGGTATACGGTGGGGGGGTGCGAGAGCGGCTACATCGCGGTGCGCCCGGACGACACCAACATCTCCTACGCGGGCTGCTACGGCGGCTACCTCGAACGCCACGACCGGCGCACCGGGCAGGAGCGGAACATCATGGTCTGGCCGGACAATCCGATGGGCTGGGGCGCGGCCGACCTCCGGTACCGCTTCCAGTGGACCTTCCCGATCGTCCTCGCGCCCAACGACCCGAACACGATGTACGTGGGCGGCAACCTAGTCTTCCGCACCACCAACGAGGGCCAGAGCTGGACGGCCATCAGCCCCGACCTCACGCGCAACGACCCGACCAAGGGGCAGCCCTCAGGCGGGCCTATTACCAAGGACAACACCAGCGTCGAGTACTACGGGACCGTGTTCACCATCGCGCCGTCACCGCGGGACGCTGGCGTCATCTGGGCCGGCTCGGACGACGGGCGGGTGCACGTGACGCGGGACGCCGGAACGAGCTGGCAGGAAGTCACGCCTCCCGACCTGCCGGCTTGGGCGATGATCAGCCTCATCGAGGCGTCGCCGCACGACCCGGGCACCGCGTACGTCGCGGCGACCCGCTACAAGCTCGACGACTTCACGCCGTACATCTTCCGGACCAGCGACTACGGGCGGACGTGGCGGCGCATCACCGGCGGCATTCCCGCCAGCCACTTCATCCGGGTGGTGCGCGAAGACCCGGCCCGCCGCGGGCTTCTCTACGCGGGCGGCGAGTTCGGCGTGTACGTCTCGTTCGACTACGGCACCGGCTGGCAGTCGCTCCGCCGCAATCTTCCCGTGGTGCCGATTCACGACCTCGTCGTGACCCACAACGATCTCGTCGCGGCGACGCACGGGCGCTCGTTCTGGGTCCTCGACGACCTCACCCCGCTCCACCAGCTGGCGGACTCGGTCGCGCGCGCGGACGCGTTCCTTTTCGGGCCGCGCGACGTCTATCGGATCGAGGGCGGCCGCGGCGACACGCTGCGCGCGGGACGCAACCCGCCCAGCGGCGCCGTCATCCACTACTCGCTGCGCACCCGGCCCGACAGCGCCGTCCAGCTCGAGATCCTCGACTCGGATGGGACAGTCATCAAGACGTGGTCGAGCCGCTCGCGCGACTCGACAGCGCGCATCGACTCGATGCCGGGGACCAACCGCTTCGTGTGGAACATGCGCTACCCCGACGCCTCGACCTTCCCGAACCTCATCATGTGGGGAGGCGGCGTGCAGGGGCCGATGGCGCCCCCGGGACGCTACCAGGTGCGGCTCACGATCGGAGGGTGGACCGAGACGCGCCCGTTCAACCTCCTCAAGGACCCGCGCGGGTCCGCGACGCAGCCGGACCTGGTCGCGCAATTCACCCTGCTCATCCGCATCCGTGACCGGCTCTCGGCCGCGAACGACGCGGTGACGAGCATCCGCGACCTCAAGGAGCAGCTCGACGGCGTGAGCCAGCGCTCCGGCGCCCTCTCCGACAGCGCGGCGATGCGGTCCATACGCGCCCGCGCCGATTCGCTGCGGAGGCGGCTGTCGACCGTCGAAGAGGCGATCTACCAGGTGCGCAACCGGAGCAGCCAGGATCCGCTCAACTACCCGATCAGGCTGAACAACAAGCTGGCGGCGCTCGGGAGCGTGGTCGCGAGCGGCGACGCGCGCCCCACCGATCAATCGTACGCCGTCTTCGAGGACCTCTCGGCGCAGCTGCAGGCGCAGCTCGACCGGCTCCGCGCGATCGTCGAGACCGATGTGCCGGCCTTCAACGCGCTGGTGCGCGAGCGCGACGTGCCCGCCCTGATCGTGCGCACGAGCCAGAGAGGAACGAACCGGTAGCGGCCGGAAGGACCGACGAACCCTAGGCGCGCGCGGCCAGCTCCAGGCTGCAGTCCTCGAAATCCACGCAGGTCCGGCAGGCGCGCCGGAAGGTCCTGAGAACGAGCAGCTCCACGTCCGGAGAGAGATACGTATCCTTCACGGGCTCGGCCTCGAGCAGGCTGGTGCTGAGGTACTTCTTGTTGTCGTCGGCGAAAACGGTCACCGCGACGGCGTCCGGGCCGAGCCGTTCCTGCGCCAGCAGCGCGCCGAGGAAGTTGGCGCCCGACGAGATCCCCACGCCGAGCCCGAGCTTCGCGGCCAGCGCCTGCGCCATGAGGATGGCGTCGCCGTCGCTCACGCCGATCGGCTCGTCCAGCAGCGCGAGGTCCACGATCGGCGGGATGAACTCGTCCGATACCCCCTGGATGCGGTGCTTCCCCACTTTTCGGCCGGAGGAGAGCATCGGGGACTCCGCGGGCTCCAGAGGGTGGACGTTCACCTCCGCGCGCCGGCTCTTCAGGTAGCGCCCCACCCCCATCACCGTGCCACCCGTGCCCACGCCCGCGACGAACGCGTCGGGCGCGAGGCCGTTCGCGGTCAGCTGGATCCAGATCTCGGGCCCGGTGGTCCGCTGGTGCGCGCGCACGTTGGCCTGGTTCGCGAACTGGCGCGGGAGGAAGACGCGCCCCCCTCGCCGGGTCGTATCCTCCGCCCGCTCGATGCTGCCCAGGAAGCCTCCCTCCTCGCGGCTCACCGGCACCACCGTCGCGCCGAAGCTCCGGATGAGGTCCACTCGCTCGCGGCTCATCCAGTCGGGCATGAAGATCGTGACGGGGTGGCCGAGCGTACGGCCGATCGCGGCGAAGGAGATACCCGTGTTGCCGCTCGTGGCTTCGACGATCGCGTCACCCGCGCGGATCGCGCCCTCGGCGTAGGCGCTCTCCAGGATGTGGAGCGCCATCCGGTCCTTGATGCTGCCCGTGAAGTTGAGGTGTTCGGCCTTGGCGTAGACCGTCCGCTTCGATCCGCGGTAGCGGAAATCGACGGCGAGGAGAGGCGTGTTGCCGACGGCACGGGCGAGTCCCCTGAAGATGGCGGACGTCGCCAGGTCGAGGCCGGCCGGCTGGGCATCAGTCATGATTCCGAAGCTGCGCTTGGTGAATGAAGCGACCGTGAAGGCGGGATGAAGGTGCGCGGCAGTCGGGACTGGCGCGACGGTGCCGGGCCGGGTATGCCTCCGCTTGGGCGAGGTCGGCTGGCCCGAGAACACGTGGTCGGTGATGGGCACGGCCAGGACGAGCGTAGCCGGCGCGTTCCGAATCTCGTACGTGACGCCCACGGCCACTTTCACCCCGCGGGTCTACAACGTGACGGTGGACCCACCCGAGGCTTCGCGTCCCTCCCGCGTTGACGCCTTCTCGCGCCACCGTTAACCTCTCGGGGTGTTCTCTTCACAACGAGCAGACCGGTTGAGGTGGCTATCCAGTTCACGCTGAACGGTCAGAAGCGCCAGGTCGCACCGCGACCCGGCGAGTCGCTCCTGGAAACGCTCCGCGAGCGCTGCGGGATCACGTCCCCCAAGGACGGCTGCTCGCCGCAGGGGCAGTGCGGTTGCTGCCTGGCGCTAGTGGACGGCAACCCCAAGGTCACTTGCGCCATGCCGGCCGGAGCGGCGGACGGGAAGGAAGTCCTGACGCTCGAGGGGGTCGGCGCCGAGGAGCGCTCGCTCATCGCTAACGCGTTCGCCGCGGCTGCGGGGCTCCAGTGCGGCTTTTGCATTCCCGGCATCGCGCTCCGGGCCAAGTACCTCACCGACAAGAACCCGAGCCCTACCCGCGCTGAGATCGCCAAGGCGATCGACGTGCACCTCTGCCGCTGCACCGGCTACGTCAAGATCGTGGACGCGATCGAGCTGATCGCGAAGGCCAAGCGCGGCGAGCCGGTCCCCGAGCCGTGCACCGACGGCCGGGTGGGCAGCTCGCTCGCCCGCTACCGCGCCGGTGAGTACACCCTGGGCGACCGCCCCTATGTGGACGACATGACGGTGCCCGGCATGCTGCACGGCGCGGTCGTTCTCTCGCCGCACCCGCGAGCCCGGGTGAAGCGCATCGACACCTCGCGCGCGCGGGCGCTGCCGGGCGTCGGCGCGGTCGCGACGGCCGCAGACGTCCCCGGCGAGCGTTGGTACGGCCTGATCTACGGCGACTGGCCGGGGTTCGTGGCGGAAGGTGAGGAAGTGCGGTGCGTGGGTGACATCCTCGCCGCCGTCGCGGCGGTGGACCGATACACGGCCCGCGAAGCGGCGAAGCTGGTACAAGTGGAGTACGAGGTGCTCCCGCCGGTGCTCGACCCTGCCCTCGCGATCGAGCCCGGCGCGCCGCGCGTCAATCCCAAGCACGACAACCTGCTCTCGCGATCGGTGATCAAGCGCGGCGACGTGGAGACCGCGCTCGCGCGGAGCGCGCACACCGTCAGCGGCACCTGGACCACCCAGCGCATCGAGCACCTCTTCCTGGAGCCGGAGAGCGCGCTCGCGGAGCCATTGCCTGACGGACGGCTGCGGCTGTGCTCGCAGGGCCAGGGCGTCTTCGACGACCGTCGCCAGGTCGCCACGTTCCTGGGGGTTCCCGAGGAGCGGATCTTCACGGAGCTGGTGCCCAACGGCGGCGCGTTCGGCGGCAAGGAGGACATGTCGATCCAGGCGCAGACGGCTCTCCTCGCGCACCTGACCGGCCGGCCCGTGAAGCTGACGCTGTCCCGCGAAGAATCCATCCGCCTCCACCCCAAGCGGCACCCGATCACGATGCGCTACCTGGTGGGCTGCGACGCCGAGGGCCGCCTCACCGCGGTGAAGGCGCGCATGATCGGCGACTCGGGCGCGTACGCGTCGGTGGGGAGCAAGGTGCTCGAGCGCGCGGCGGGCCACGCCTGCGGCCCGTATCGCGTGCCCAACGTGGACGTGGAGTCCATCGCCGCGTACACCAACAACCCGCCCTGCGGCGCGATGCGCGGCTTTGGCGCCAACCAGGCGCACTTCGCCATCGAAGGGTGCATGGACCTGCTCGCCCGGAAGACGGGGCTCGACGGCTGGGAGATCCGCTGGCGCAACGCGCTCGAGGTCGGCGACACCTACTCGACCGGACAGGTGCTCGAGAAGTCGGTCGGGATCAGGAAGACGCTCGCCGCGGTGAAGGACGCGTACTACGGCGCGAAGCGAGAGGGCCGCGCCGTGGGCATCGCTTGTGGCCTCAAGAACAGCGGCATAGGCAACGGCGCCGCTGAGTGGGGCAAGGCGCGTCTCGTGGTGAGCGCGGACGGCACGGTCTCGCTCTACAACGGCTACACCGAGATGGGCCAGGGGCTCTTGACCGTCCTGATCCAGTTCGCCGTCGAGGTCACCGGCCTGCCGGCGTCGGTGTTCGAGCCCAAGGTGGACTCGACCTTCGAAATGCAGTGCGGCCAGACCACCGGTTCGCGCGCCACGCTGTTCGGCGGGCGCGCGGTCATGGAAGCCGCCGCGAAGCTCAAGGCCGACCTGGACGCGGGCCACACCCTCCGCGACCTGGCGGGCCGCGTGTACGCGGGCGACATCCTGTCGAACGACACGACGGCGCTCGGTGCGCCGGTGGAGAAGATCAAGACCCACACCGCGTTCGGCTACGCGACCCAGGTCTGCATCCTGGACGGGCAAGGACGCGTGGACCGCTTCGTAGCCGCGCACGACGTGGGCCGCGCGGTGAATCCGGCGTTGTGCGCGGGCCAGATCGAGGGCTCGATCCACATGGGCCTCGGTTACGCGCTCACCGAGGACCTGCCGTGCGTGAACGGCATGCCCGTCACGTTCAAGCTCCGCGAGCTCGGCGTGCTGCGGGCCAGGGACATGCCGTCCGTCGAGGTGATCCTGGTCGAGGATCCGGAGCCCGAGGGCCCGCTCGGCGCCAAGGGAGTGGGCGAGATCGGCCTGGTGCCGACCGCCGCCGCGGTCGCCGCGGCGCTCGAAGCGTTCGACGGAGTACGCCGCTATGCGCTGCCGATGAAGGATTCGCCCGCCGCGCGCGCCATGAGCGTGGGCCGGATCCGGACCGCCTGAGGTGGGCGCCGCCAGCTTCGTCAACGCCCACACCCATATCTACTCCGGTCTTGCGCCGCTAGGCATGCCGGCGCCGGCGCGTGCGCCGGAGACCTTCGTCCAGATCCTCGAGCGCGTCTGGTGGCGCCTCGACCGCGCCATCGACGAGCGGTCGTTGCGCGCCTCGGCGCGCCTCTACGTCGCGGAAGCCCTGCAACACAGCACCAGCGCTCTGGTGGACCATCACGAGTCGCCGGGCTTCATCGACGGCTCGCTCGACGTGCTGGCGGACGTGTGCCAGGAGCTGGGCATGCGCGCCCTGCTCTGCTTCGGCGCGACCGAACGCAACGGCGGGCGCGAGGAGGCCCGTCGCGGGCTGGCCGAGTGCCGGCGCTTCATCCGCGACAACGACCGGCCGCTGGTGCGCGGCGTGGTCGGGCTGCACGCATCCTTCACCATCTCCGACGAGACCGTTCTCGAGGCCGCCGAGCTGTGCCGCGAACTCGGCACGGTGACCCACGTACACATGGCCGAGGACCGCGCCGACGTGAAGGACGCCCAGGCCCGCGGCTACGCCGGCCCGCTCGAGCGCCTGCACGAGCTTGGTGCCCTGCCGGCCGGCTCGATCCTGGCGCACGGCGTCCACCTTGGCCCCGACGAAGTGCGCGAGGCCGCGAAGTCGGGCTGCTGGATCGTGCAGAACCCGCGCTCCAACCGTGGCAACCGGGTGGGCTACCCCGGCGCCCTTCGCGAGAGCGCCCGGGTCGCGCTCGGCACCGATGGCTACGTCTCCGACATGCGCGCTGAAATGACGGCGCTGATGGAAGAAGCCCGCGCGCACGGCGACGATCAGCGCGCCGCCGCGCGCCGTTGCGGCGCCGGCTACGCGATCATCGCGGAGCGGTTCGGCGACACCAAGCAAGAGCGCGTCTCGGGGGCCTTCGACCTGGAGGCCATCCGCGCCGAAGCCGCCGCGGAGGCGCCGCGACTCTGGAAACGCATGACGGAGCTATGACCCAGCTCGGACTCGAAAAAGAGATCGTCGATCGCACCGTCTACCAGCGCACCGTGAAGCGCTTCCGCGAGGCGCGGGTCGCGCTACCCACCTTCGCCCAGCTCGCCGACCCGGCGCTCATTCCCGAACCGGTCCATTCGGCGCTGCGCGGGATCGACCCGGACGCGGCGGACCCGCTCAACCTCTTCCGGGTGCACTGGTACAACGACGCGGGGCGCCACGGACGGGCCGGCGTACCGGAGCACGTGGTGCTCCCCGAGTCGCTCACCGGAGTCAAAGCCAGGATCGTCGTCGCCCTGGGCGACCGGTTCCCGATGATCCGGGCGCACAAGGTGCTGGCGGCCTACGCCTGCCTCGCGCCGCGCATCGTCACCGGCCAGTTCGACCCGACGGCGCACAAGGCGCTCTGGCCCTCGACCGGGAACTACTGCCGCGGCGGCGTCGCCATCTCGCGCATCATGGGGTGTCGCGGCGTGGCCATCCTGCCGGAGGGGATGAGCGAGGAGCGGTTCCGCTGGCTGGATCATTGGGTGGCGGACCCCGCCGACATCGTCCGCACCCCGGGCACGGAGAGCAACGTCAAGGAGATCTACGACCGGTGCGCCGAGCTGGACCGCGACCCGGCCAACGTGATCTTCAACCAGTTCTGCGAGTACGGGAACCACCTCGGGCACTACCAGTGCACCGGCCGCGCGCTCGGCCACCTGTTCGAGATGTTGCGGGAGAAGCAGCCCGAGCTGCGGCTCTCCGCCTTCGTGTCGGCCACCGGCTCCGCTGGGACCCTGGGCGCCGGCGACTTCCTCAAGGACGAGCACGGCGCGCTGATCGTGGCGGCCGAGGCGCTCGAGTGCCCCACGATGCTCTACAACGGCTTCGGCGAGCACAACATCCAGGGCATCGGGGACAAGCACATCCCCCTCATCCACAACGTGATGAACACCGACGTCGTCGTCGCGGTGTCGGACCGCGGCACCGACGGCCTCGGCGTGATGTTCAGCTCTGACGAGGGCAAGGACTACCTGCTGAAGCGCGGCGTGCCCCGCTCCGTCATCGGCCTGCTCCAGGCCTTCGGCCTCTCGAGCATCTGCAACGTGCTCGCCGCCATCAAGACGGCCCGGCTGCTCGGCCTGGGCGAGAACGACGTGATCCTCACCGTCGCCACGGACGGCGCGGCGATGTACGGCTCGGAACGGGAGAAGACCGTCGCCAGGCACTTCGGCGGCCGCTTCGACGCCGCCAGGGCCGGCGAGACGCTCGACCGGCACCTGCTCGGCGCGGACACCGGGCACACGATGGCGCTCTCGGAGATGGACCGGACGCGGATCTTCAACCTCGGCTACTTCACCTGGGTCGAGCAGCAGGGCGTTTCGCTCGCCGACTTCACGGCGCGCCGCGACCAGGGATTCTGGCGGGGACTGCGCTCGCTGCTCCCGACCTGGGACGCGATGATCGCCGAGTTCAACGGACGGACCGGACTCGGGTGAAGGCATCGGCTTCGAGCCTGGTGTGCGCCGGCTGCGGCACCGTGCCACCGCCGCCGGAGAAGGACCGGTACCCGTTCCGCTGCGCGCGGGCGGGCCGCGGCGACGGCGACCATGTGGTGCGGCGCGTCATCGATGCGTTCAAGGTCGAGTTCGCCCGTGGAGAGGGCCCCAACCCTTTCGTGCGCCACCGCGAGCTGCTCCACTCCTATCACGCGGCGCGCCGCCGCGGCCTCGACGACGCGGCGTACGTGGACCTGGTTCGGCGCCTCGACGATGCCGTGGCCGGCGTGGACGGGCACGGATTCCGCACCACCCCCTTCGGGCGCCACGCGGCCCTCAGCGACCGGCTTGGATTCGGCCCCGGCGGCGGAGTGTGGGTCAAGGACGAGACCGGCAACGTCTCGGGCTCGCACAAGGCGCGCCACCTGATGGGGATAATGCTCTACCTCCAGGTGGTGGAGCGCCGCGAGAAGCCGCCGCTGGCGATCGCCAGCTGCGGGAACGCCGCCCTCGCGGCCGCCGTGGTCGCACGCGCCGCCGGGCGCGCGCTCGAGGTCTTCGTCCCGCCCGACGCCGAGGCGACCGTGCTCGACCGCCTGGCGCCGTTAGGCGCGGAGATCGTGACCTGTCAGCGCGAGCCGGGCGTGAAGGGCGACCCCTGCCTGATCGCGTTCCGCGAGGCGGTGCGGGGCGGCGCGCTGCCTTTCTGCTGCCAGGGCACCGAGAACGGCCTCACCATCGAGGGTGGCGAGACGCTGGCGTACGAGATGATCGCGGCCCTCGGCGAGCAGGCCCTCGATCACCTGGTCATCCAGGTGGGCGGCGGCGCCCTCGCGAGCTCCTGCATTCAGGCCTTCACGCTCGCCGCGAGGGCCGGCTGGGTGAAGCAGACGACGCGGTTCCACACGGTGCAGACGAACGGCGCCTGGCCCCTCAAACGCGCCTGGGACCGGATCGCCGAGCGGCTGAAGACCGAGAGCGAGCCGGAGGTCTTCGACTACGCCGCGAAGCACCGCGCGGAGTTCATGTGGCCCTGGGAGGAGGAGCCGCGCAGCATCGCGCACGGCATCCTCGACGACGAGACCTACGACTGGCTCGCCGTCGTGAAAGGGATGGTCGCGACGGGCGGTGTTCCGGTCGTGGTAGCCGAGGCGTTGCTAGGCGAGGCCAACCAACTGGCCCGGTCGTCCACCGGCATCGCGGTGGACCACACCGGCTCGGCGGGCCTCGCCGGCCTGATGCAGCTTCAGCGCGACTGCGTCGTCGGTGCGGGCGAGAAGGCCGCCGTCATCTTTTCGGGCGTCGTTCGGAAGCGAAGCGGCTGAGGATCGACGACGGGTCCTCGAACCGCGTGAGCAGCACCATCGCGGCGATGATGAACGGCTTGTGGCTCGCTTCACGGTAGGTGTCGAGGCGCGCGCGCTCGAACACCGACTTGCTCACCTCTCCCGCGGCGCAACTCACGTCCGTCACGTCGGCCGGCAGGCAGTGCATGTAGAGCGCCTTGCCGTGCCGCGTCGCGCGCATCAGCTCGTCGGTGCACTCCCAGTCCCGGTGTTGCGCGTTCATCGCGAGCGCTTCCTTCTCCAGCGTGTGCCGGCGGGTACGCTGCCGCATTATCGCGATGGGCGCCCAGCTCTTGGGGTAGACCACGTCGGCGTTCTCGAACGCCGCGGCCATCGAGTCCGTGGTCGTGAACGAGCCGCCGCTCTCCGTCGCGAAGCGGCGCGCCGTCTCGATGGTCTCGTCCACCAGGTCGTAGCCGGGCGGGTACGCCAGCACGACGTCCATCCCGAACCGCGTCATCAGCGTGATGATCCCCTGCGGCACCGACAGCGGCTTGCCGTAGCTCGGCGAATAGGCCCAGCTCATCGCCAGCTTCTTGCCCTTCAGAGCGTCGAGGCCACCGAAGTGGGTGACCAGGTGCAGCAGGTCCGCCATGCTCTGAGTCGGGTGGTCGAGGTCGGACTGGAGGTTGATGACCGCGGGGCGCTGCATCAGCACGCCTTCCCTATGGCTCTCCTCGAGCGCGGCCGCCACCTCCGTCTGGTACTTGTGCCCCTCGCCGAGGAACATGTCGTCGCGGATGCCGACGACTTCGGTGAGGAAGGAGATCATCGTCGCCGTCTCGCGCACCGTCTCGCCGTGGGCGATCTGCGAGGTGGACTCGTCCAGCTCCTCCGTCATCAGGCCCAGCAGGTTGCACGCGGACCGGAAGGCGTAGCGGGTGCGGGTCGAGTTGTCGCGGAAGATCGAGATGCCGAGGCCGCTGTCGAAGGCGCGGGTCGCGACGCCGGCGCGCGCCAGGTCCTCGAGGACCCGGGCCGTCTGAAGGATCTTCCCCAACGTCTCCTCGCTGTGCTGCCAGGTGAGGAGGAAGTCGGAGTTGTAGAGCCCCCCCCCGCTCATCGGGCGGTCTCGAGGTAGAGCCGGGGGAAGGCAGCGTAGAACCTGGCCGCGCGGGTCAGGTCGCCCACCGGGCACTGGTCCTCGGGCGTGTGGGCCCAGATCTCGTCGCTCGGCCCGAAGCCGATCGTCGGGACGCCGAAGATGCCGCAGGTGGCGATGCCGTTGGTCGAGAAGCCCCACTTCCCTACAACGGGCTGCTTTCCGATCGCCTGCTCCGCCGCGAGCACGCCGGCGCGCACCAGCGGGTGGTCCTCCGCGAGCAGCCACGTCGGGTAGAACTTCTTGGTGGGGTACGTCAGGCCGGTGTACGATTCGCGCGCGTACTCCAGCACCGTGACCGTGGCGCCCGCCCGCTTCACGCTCTCGAGCGCCTCGATCTGCTTCACCGCCCCTTCCCAAGTCTCGCCGTGGGTGAGCCGCCGGTCGAGGTGAATGGTGCTGCTGTCGGCCACCGCGCAGAGCGACGGCGACGTGGAACGGATCTCGGCGATCGTCACGGTGCCCTTGCCGAGGAACGGATCGGCGGTGGCGGCGAGCTGCTCGTTGAGTCGCTCGATGTCGGCGATGATGGGGGCCATCTTGTAGACGGCGTTGATGCCGCGCTCCGGCGCGGAACCGTGGCAGGAGCGCCCCTGAGTGCGGACCTCGATCTCCATCCGGCCGCGGTGGCCGCGGTACACGCCGAGTTTCGTGGGCTCCGTGATGACGACGACGTCCGGCTTCAGCACCTTCTCGCGCAGGATGTACTGCCAGCACAATCCGTCGCAGTCCTCTTCCATGACGGTGCCGGTCACCCAGACCTGGTAGTCGCCGTCGAGCTTCAACTCCTTGATGATCCGAGCGCCGTAGACGGCGGCCGCGATCCCGCCTTCCTGGTCGCCGGCGCCGCGGCCGTAGATGATGCCGTCCTTGAGCTCACCCTTGAAGGGGTCGCGCGTCCAGGTGGACGGATCGCCGACGCCGACCGTGTCGAGGTGCCCATCGAACGCGATCACCGTCTTCCCGCTGCCCACGCGGCCCAGGATGTTCCCCATCCCGTCGATCTTGATCTCGTCGAAGCCGGAGGCTTCCATCTCCGCCTTGACCCGGTCCACGACCGGTTTCTCGCCGGCGCTCTCCGAGGGGATGGCGATCATGTCGCGCAGGAAGCGCACCATGTTCGGCGTGTACTGCGCGGCCAGCTTCGCGATGTCACCAGCAGTTGACATAGTTGACCTCGGACGGCGCGAACAGCGCTGCCCGCAA
Source organism: Gemmatimonadales bacterium (assembly GCA_030697825.1). Taxonomy (NCBI): domain Bacteria; kingdom Pseudomonadati; phylum Gemmatimonadota; class Gemmatimonadia; order Gemmatimonadales; species Gemmatimonadales bacterium. The sequence goes on from JAUYOW010000135.1 coordinate 84,258, forward strand.
CAGGTTCATGATATGGAAGTAGCTGAGGTCCACTTCCGTGGATGCGTCGCCTTCAACGGTACCTGGCGGGTCAAGCTCTTCAAAGACCACCGCGAATCCCGGTCCGGCATAGCTGGTCTTGCCGTTGGCGGTTCCCAGCCGGTACTCGGCGCCATCGAACCGACCGGAGATGACATCGGGCTCGATGAGGAAGCCGTCGCGAACGGGCGCCGCGGTCCACCGCTCGCGGCTCGTGAAGAAGCGCGGCTTGAGCACGTACGGGCCGCCGTCCTCCGGGCAGAAGATGTCGCAGTTGCCGCAGTCGTTGCAGAAGTCGGCGAAGTTGCCGATCTGGTGCTTTTCCTTGATCGTGAGCGTGCCGTCCTGCCGATGCGTCCACCCGGTCCCCTCGCGCCGGAGCTTGATGACGGGGATCTCGGCCGGCGCGAGGACGAACGTGAAGTTGGCGTCGTTGGGGCAGACCGGGACGCACTTGTCGCAGGTGATGCAGTCGAAGAGGACCAGCTTGCTGCCGATCTTCCGGGGTGGTTTGCTGTTTCGAGACGCCGAGTAGCGCGGGTCGCGCGTCGCGCGCTCGACGTACGTCTCCGTGTTGAGCACCTTGGCCGCCCTGACCCGGCGCTCGTACCCTGCGCCAGGCGCAAGGCTATCCAGCGCGGCGCCTCCCACCTCATACGATCGTATGACATAGTCGCCCACGCTCGTCGCACCCACCTTGTCCATCCGCCTTGTCAACTCCTCGAAGTAGCCGAAGGGGCGCCCGTAGCCGCCGGGCTTGAGCAGGTCGGAGCAGGCGGTGATGGGCGTGAGGCCGAGGGCGACGGCATCGGCGAAGTTGGCGCGCTCGATGCCGGCGGAGAACGAGATCGGGTACTGGTCGCCGAACTCGCGGCGGAACCGCCGCACCAGGTGCATCGCCATCACATGGAGCGGTGCGCCCGAGAGGTACATCACCGGCTCGGTCTTGGGGAAGAAGTCGCGGTGGTTCTCCACGATCAGCGTGTTGCTGAACTTCACGCCCAGACCGAGACCGAGCGACGACGCGGTCTTGCCCAGGCGGTCCACGAACCCGAGCGCCTGCTCCCAGGTGGTGTCGCGGTCGAAGGCGCTGTCCGGAATGCGGAGGTCGGTGTAGCCCAGCTGGTCGTTGAGCAACCCGCGCGCTTCGCTCTTGCCGAGCAGCATCGGATTCAGCTTGATGACGCAGGAGAGGCCGAGCTCGCGCAACAGATAGTCTATGATCCGCTCGATCTCATCCGGCGGGCAGCCATGGAAGGTGCTCAAAGTGAGCGTGCCCGAGAGCTGCGTCTCGAAGTCGAGATCCCGAAGATGCTTGAACTCGTCCGGGATCTCGCGGCGCAGCCGGTCCACGATGGGCGCGGCGTTCATCATGCCGCGGATGAACGCCTGCACCCGTTCGCTCTTTATCCCCGCGAGGTCGTAGCCCACGCTCATGTCGTAGACGGTGCGCCCGAAGCCGGGCGCGAGCTGAATCGCCCCGCCGGCCTCGAGCATCCGGATCAACATCGCCCCTTTGACGTACTCTTCGAGCGACTGCTCGAGGAGCAGCTCCTGCGACCACTCCACGTTGTAGCCGACGGTCTGCATGTCTATGCAGGGGCGCGGAATGACGAGCCGGTCGTTGATCTGTACCGTCTTGAGCTCGATGATCCGCCCGCCGGCGAGCCACGACAGGACGATGTTCTGCGCCAGCTGCGAGTTCGGTCCGGCGGCGGGGCCGAAGGGCGTGGCCGCGGGGCGCCCGAGGTGGCGCACCGAAAGGTCCTTCAGCGGGTCGCCGAGGACGAACTTGCGCGACGGGAGATCGAACACCGCCTGCTTCCGGTCCAGCTCCCGGAACATGCGGCGGACCAGCGCTCCGAAGGGGTACGGCGACAGTTCAGCCACGGCGTAACGCTAGCGGCCCGAAAGCGTTCCGTCCATCATCATGGTAGATTGTAGCCCCCAACCAAGCGAGCGGGTAACAGTGGCGATCAACGAAACGTGGCACCGGCAGCACCCGACGCCGACGCGGGCGAGCCTGGAGGAGAGGGTCCGCTGGCACACGGAGCACGCCAAGGAGTGCGGCTGCCGTCCGATGCCGGCGGAGATCCTGATCGAGCTGGAGAAGCGCGAGCGGCGGGGGCAGAAGAAGAGTCCGCGGAAGTACTGAGTCACCAACATTCCGGTCGGCAAGGGGGAACCAACGATGACGCCTTCAAGAACGCTCCTGGCCTCTGGTCTTGCGCTGGCTCTGGCCGGAACGGTGTCGGCCCAGCAGCGGGCCGGGGACGCCATGCCGGAGTCCTACCGGCAGGTCCAGCTCCGCGCGCAGGAGCTTCAGCGCCGGTCGCTGCTGGCGATGGTGGATTCGATGCCCGAGCGTCTCTACCGCGACAGGGTCACGCCGATCCAGCGGGATTTCGCACAGCAGATCGCGCACGCGGCTGGGACGGTGCCATTCATCGTGGTCCGGTTCATGGGCGTGCCGGCGCCGCAGCTTCCGGACACCGCGGCCTCGCTGAACAGCCGCGCCGGACTGCGCGGCTACGTCAACGCCGTGTACGACTGGGCGGCGAACGTGCTGCGCACGCAGTCAGCCGCTGACCGCGCCGCGACGGTGAACCTCTTCGGGACCGAGATGCCGCGCTGGCAGGTCTGGGACGAGCTGCACCAGCACACCTTCTGGACCACCGGCCAGGTGGTCGCGAACTTCCGCAAGCATGGGATGGCTCCGCCGGGATTCGGGTTCTTCTAAGCGGCGACGATGAACGGGGACGCACCCCGCTCGTCCGCCCAGATATCAGCGGTGGCGAAGGTCAGGCGAGCGCCGCTATCTCACTCCCGCACCGGCAACCCGCTCGGCACCGTGGCGGGAGTGAGCGCGCTCAGGTCCCGCGCCGCCGGATCCGTCAGCGACTTCAGGAACGCCACCACCTCGCGCATCTGCTCCTCGGTGAGACCGATCGGCGTACGGAGCCGCCCGTCCAGAGTGGAGAGCACCGCGGTGATCGTGGCCTCGTCGCCGTGGTAGGCGCCCCGGAGAGCCGGGGCGAGCTGCGAGACGTCATAGCTCCGCAGCGCGACGGGAATGTCGTTGTAGTGCCGTACGACCGCTTCGATGGTGGCGTACGCCCCGTCATGCATGTAAGGCGCCGTCAGCTCGACGTTGCGCAGCGGCTGCACGCGGAAGCTGAACTGGTAGAACGGCTCGTTGACGACATCGCCGAATCCGAAGTCCAGCGGCATCCCCGCACCCGTTCCCGGGCCAAGTTGTGGCACGCCGACGTTGGCGAAGCTCTGGCCGCCGAGGAGCGGGCCGTTGTGGCAGGAGCTGCAGCGGGCCTCGCCGAAGAATAGCAGCGCGCCCCGCTTCGCCTCCACCGAGAGCGCCGCGTCGTCCCGGGCGAGGTAGCGGTCGAGGGGCGAGTTGGTCCTCGTGAAGGCCTGCATCTGGAAGGCGGCGATCGCCGTGGCGGCGTGCTGGAAGCCGAGGGTGTTGGTCGGCGTGCCCGGGAAGGCGGCGTTGAACTTGGCCACGTATTCCGGGACCGCCAGGACCCGCCGCATAACCGCCCGCCAGATATCCGCGAACTGGCTGTCGGCTAACTGCGCCAACTCGTTCGGGTTGCCGAGAACGTCAACGTCGCCGGGCTCGCCGCGCATCTCCCGGCGGTTGGTGACGGGGAACATCGCCTGCGCCGCCAGAATGTTAGGCAGTCCGGGCGGGAGCGCGGAGCCGGCGGGCGTCTGGAACGGTCCGGTTCCGAAGCCGGAAACCCGGCCGTCCCAGAACACCTGGTAGAAGCCGAGGCCCTGGTTGAGCAGCGACGGCGCGCTCCGCGGGACGAATTGGCGCCCGCTGCCAAGCGTCCGCGACGGGCCCGACCCGGTGCCGCCCGTGCCTATCGAAAGCGACAGGCCGTCGGCTCCCTGCGTCAGCGGGTCGTGGCAGGTTCCGCAGGAGATGTCGCGGTTGCCGCTCAGGATCTTGTCGAACATGAGCGCCTGGCCGAGAGGCACGAGCGCGGGGTTCTGGACCGGCATCGGTCCGATCGGTATCACTCCCCACCTTGCCAAGCTCGCCCGCAGCTCGACGTCAATGGACGGCTGCGGCTGCGGCCCCGATGGCGGGACACTCTGGTCGCAGCCGCCGGCCAGGACGAGCAGCGCCAAGCACAGGGTGGACGCGGTGCGTGTCATGGTGCGCTCCCTCGCGTCCGGGATCAGCGAAGCGGGAGCGACAGCGAGACCTGGTGCGTCACTACGCGGACCTCGTCCAGAGTCAGCGGGCCGCTCGGCGCCACGATGATCCCGGCGCTCGCGACGCCGAAGTCGGCCGCCGCGAAGCCCGAGTTGGCGTTCACTCCCGGCCGGCCCGTCCCGTGGATGACGCTGCCGCGGTACCGTATCTCCAACTCGGGGAAGCGGAGACTCAGCCCCCACGTCGGCGTCCACTCCCGCCACGACTCTCGCTGATTCCGCCCGAAGACCTGGACGTTGTCGTACTGCGCGAGCTGGTAGCGGATGGAGCGCACCACGAGGCCGAGCTGCAGGCCGGCCACTCTCCCGCCCCCGTCGAGATCCATCTCATGGCTGACGCCCATCCTGAGGAGCGCGTTCGAGAAGCGGAAGTGGTTCTCGATGGTCCTCCCGTGCGCGGGGATCGTGTCGCCGAGCCGCGTCTCGATCGGCGCCAGCGCCTCGGCCCACGTCGTGCTCCAGATCGGCTCGTAGATGGCGTCAACGCCGAAAGTGGATGGCCCGTTCGTTCGCGAGATGCCGACGCCGAGGTTGAACGCGTACGAATGCCCCGGATCCCTCGGGATGTTCATGATCTCGTAGTTAGGGATCTTGGGGTGGGACATCAGGTTGCCGGTCGCGAGCCACCCGATCCGCCATCCGGACTCCGAAAGCGGGCGCTCGTACTCGAGGTGCAGCCCCCAGGTGTTGGTGCGATCCAGGTTCTCCTCCACCCGCGGGCGCTGCGTGGCCTGCTGGGTGCCCGGATCCCAGAACCAGTCGAGGTAGGTCACGTCGTGCGTCATCCCGAAACGGTCGTGAAGGACGATCGCCTCGAGCGACCGGCCTCCCACCCATTCCTTGACCAGCCCGAACCGGAGGTCCAGAGAGTGGCCGAACTGCTTGATGCGCTGGCTGCCGGCATAGAGGAGGTCGACACCGTCCACCGCGTTGAGCCTGGCCCAGCCGGCGCTGCCGGCGAGCGAGAGCCTGGCTTCGGGGATGACCCTGCCCAGCATCGCGAAGGCGTACGCGTTTCCGTTCGACTGCTCCTCCAGGCCGGGCTCCGGGAACTGCGGGGGGGCGATCGAACCGCGGATACCGAGGAACTGCGGGATCGGCGTGTTCCGCCGGCTCGCGTCCACCTCCTGGAGCGCCAGCGCGAGCCCTCCATACCAGTTGCCGGACCGCATCATGGCGCCGAACGGCAGCGTCCGTCCCCCGCCCGCCCCGCTCGAGATGCTGTAGACGATGGGGGAGCTGAAGAAGCGCGCGGCGCCGAGCCGCGCCCCCATTGCAGGGTTGACGAAGGGGTCGAGCAGCGAGTCGGTCACGGCGATGGACACGCCGCCCATACCGGCATTGTGGGACGGGAAGATCGCGAACTGGTCTCCCTGCGCTACCGGGACGGTTCGGATCGAGATGAGCTGCGCCGCCGCCGATTGGGCGAGGGCCACCAGCAGGGTCGAGAGGCAGATGGCGCGTTCGGCGCCACGCCTCGTCCGAGCAGCGGTCGTCATACGGCACCTCGGTAGGAAGTGATACCCAACTCTGAGACCTCGGGGCCGAGCGCGGCGTCACACCGGCCGACCGGCGGGACGCCGGCACCTAGGGCTGGCGGCCTCCGAGCGCGGCCTGCAACTGGCGCAGTACCTCCCCCAGCCGGGTAAGCTCCGCTCCGTACCGCGCCCAGTCGCCGCTGCGCTGGGCTTCGAGGGCGCGCTGGTACAACTCGGCGCGCCGGCTTGCCGACCCACCCGCCGGGCCGCATCTTCACCGTGACCCCCCCGAGGCGGAAACGGTCGTTCCGAGCCGGCCCTGCCCTTCCTGCCGCACCGCGATACCGCCAGCGGCAATCCTCTGCCCGTCGTGCGGTGGGCTCTCGCTGCCACCCGCCGAGGCCGACGCCGCACACGCCATCGCCACTCGGCTCACGCTGGCGCTGGCCCAGCGCTATCGCATCGAGCGCGAGCTCGGCGAGGGCGGGATGGCCATCGTCTTCCTCGCGCACGACTTCCGGCACGACCGCGCGGTGGCGGTCAAGGTGCTCCGGCCGGAGCTCGCGGCGTTCCTGGGCGCGGACCGGTTCCTGCGCGAGATCCACATCGCCGCCCAGCTCAACCACCCGCACGTCCTCCCACTGCACGACAGCGGCGAGGCGGACGGACTCCTCTACTACGTGATGCCGTACGTGGAAGGGGAGTCGCTCCGGGAGCGGCTGCTCCGGGAGCGACAGCTGCCGCTCGAGGAGGCGCTACGCATCGCGAGCGAGGTGGCCGACGGGCTGGCCTACGCCCACCAGCTCGGCGTGGTCCACCGCGACGTCAAGCCGGAGAACATCCTCCTCTCGCACGGCCACGCCACCATCGCCGATTTCGGCATCGCGCGGGCCGTCGCGGACACCGGCGGCGTCACCACGACCGGCTCGGCCCTGGGCACGCCCCTCTACATGAGCCCCGAGCAGGCGTCCGGGAGCCCCGACCTCGACCACCGCACCGACACCTACTCGCTCGGGTGCGTGCTCTACGAGATGCTGGCGGGCGAGCCGCCGTTCTCCGGGCCCACGTCGCAGGCGGTGATGGCCAGGCACCTGACGGATCCGGTTCCGTCGATCCGCGCGCGGCGCCCCGACGTGCCGCTCCGGATCGAGGCCGCCATCCGTACGGCGATGGCGAAGCAGCCGGCGGAACGGTTCGGCACGGTGGGCGCGCTCGGCGCCGCGCTGGCCGCGGGAGGGCCGTGGCCCACGGGGGAGCTGCGCGCGCTGGCCCGCGACCTGGCGGGGCATCGGGCCCGCCTGGCCGCCGCCGCGGCGTTCCTCACCGTGGCCGCCCTGGTGGCGTGGAGACTGTGGCCGCCGCCGCGCCCGCCGACCGTGTCGCTCCCGCTGAAGGTGGCGGTGCGGTACTTCGACGCTACCACGGAGGGACTGCGCGGGCTCGCGGACCGCGTCACGGAGGCGCTGACCGATCGCCTGCAGCCGATCCCGGCCCTGGCCGTGACTAGCAGCGCCGCGTTGCTGCCACTGCGCGGAGCCCCACTGGACATGGTCCGCGCCCAGTTCCGCCCGGACCGCATCGTCACCGGAACGGTGGAGCCGGCGGGAGCCGGCGTGCGCGTCACCGTCCGCATCGTGGACGGCTCGACGGGGCGCCAGCTCGCGGCCTATATGGACTCGGCGGCGTCGCCGGACCTCCCCGCGGATGCGCTGGCCGACGGGCTGAGCCGTTTCATTCGGTCCGCGTTCGCCGCCGAGCTCGACCTGGCCAATCAGCGCGCGCGCGTCCGCGACGCCGACGCGTGGGCGCTCGTCGGGCAGGCCCGCCAGGCGATGGAGGAGGCCGACGACGCCATCCTCAACCAGCTGGACCGCACGGGGTTCGTCGCGGTGGAGCGGGCCGATTCGCTGTTGCGCCTCGCTTGGGCACGGGACACCCGGAGCACGCTCATCCCCATCCTCGTCGCCAAGAACGCCGACCGGAAAGCATTCTTCGCCGAGTTCCTACGGCAGGTGGCCCCCGAGTCCTTCCGGACGCTGCCCGATCCCCTGGCCGTGCGTGCCGGGGCGGTGGCCCTCATGGACTCGCTGCTGCGGGAGCACCCGACGACCGCGGACGCCTTCGCGCTGCGGGGATCCATCAAGGCCGGCCTGTTCCGGGTCGGGGGGACCGACTCCCTGCTCGAGGCCGCCATCGCCGACCTCGAGCGCGCCAAGTCGCTCGATCCTCGTCTGGCCTCGGCTTGGAACCAGCTCGCCTCCGCGTACCTAGATGCGGGCCGCTACGGCGAGGCGCTGTTCGGCTACGAGCGGGCGCTTCGAGTGGACGCCTTCCAGCGCCAGAGGGAGGACTACCTGCGCGGCAGCTTCGACGCGGCGCTGTTGGCGGAGAAGTACGCCGACGCAGAAGCGGCGTGCCGCGCCGGCCAGCGGGAGTTCCCGGGGGACCAGCAGTTCCGGGGATGCGAACTGGCGCTCCTCAGCCGGACGGCGCGAGACGCCCGCGCCGCGGCTCGGGCGGTGGCGATCGCCGATTCGCTCGCGACGATCGAGGAGCATCCGCTCTTGCGGGCGAGAGGGGAACTCTACGCCGCCGCGACGCTCGCGCGCGCCGGCCAGGGCGCCCAAGCCGACCGGATGGCCGCCCGAGCGGTCGCCCCGTATCCCGGCCAGGCGCTCCTACAACTCGAGCTGGCCTGGGTCCGTCTGCAGCGCAGTGACCCGGACAGCGCGCTCACCCTGCTGGCCAGCGCCGCGCGCAGCGACCCGACCACACGGCGCTACATCCGCTACGCGCCGTGGTTCCAGTCGCTCCGATCCGATCCGCGCTTTGCGGAGGCCGTGTCGGGTTCGCGGCCTACATCGAATCCGCGCGGTCAGCCTGCTTCACGACCGTGAAGGCACCGGTCAGGTCTTCACGATAGTGAACGGGCCGTGCAGTTCGGCCTCCGACTGCAGGAGCAGCTCGAGCACGTTCTGGATGACCGATGCGCTGGTCCCCTGGACGCCTAACGTCTTCACCGCCGCGGTCACGTCGATCTCCTTAGTCACGCGGGCCCACGACGAGCCCTCCTTAAAAGTACACCCGTGCATCGGCGAATCCAGGCACTTCACCCCCGTGGTGGTCATGATACAGATTTGTCCGGCCATGATACCCTCCCGCTGATGACGGATGCCGGCGGCGCGACGCGCCCATGCGCATGACGCAAAACCGGGAGCGGGATGGCCGGCCCCGGCCATCTCGCGTGCAGAACCATGCCTGACGCAGGAGAATTCCGCCAGTAGGGCGGGAGTGCACATCGGTGTCTCGTGGGAGCGTATCGGCGTGGCGGCGGCGCCGTCTTGCCGGTGGCGGCCGGACGACGTGCTTTCGGCTAGAGCTTCAGGATGGCGAGCACG
>JAUYOW010000136.1 GCA_030697825.1 Gemmatimonadales bacterium
ATGCCGGCGCAGATGCTGGTCCGCTTTGAAGGGGTCGCGGGGGAGTTCGCCCAGTTCGATTTCGGCGAGGTGAGCGTCCGGCTGGTTGACGGCACGCCGCCACCCGCCTGCCGCGACCGGGCCACGCCCGCGCCGCCCTCGCCGAGCCGCCGCGCGCTCTCGATCGCGCACCCGCAGGCCGCCGTAGCGCCCCGCCCACCCATTCAATCCCCATAACGCGCCTAGCCCGCAGCGGCTCAGTCCAACAGATTGTATCCGGAATGCTCACCCTCCTCTCGCTGGCGGCACCGTCGCTCCGCCCCACCGGGTGGGTGCCGGGCCGTGAGCACTCCGGATACAATCCTATACGTTAGGCGGACAGCGCATCCGTGGGCTTCTTGGAATGAATGCTGAACTTGGCGCGTTGATCCCGGGCTCGGAGGGTGTTAGCATGCAACGTTTTCTATTCCTGGCGCTCGCGCTCCTCCTTCTCCCCAGCGCGCCGAGCGCGCAGACGTTTCAGATCGATGCTCGTGAGAGTACCCAGCTCGCGTTCGACGTGTCCCCCGATGGCTCCACTTTGGTTATCGATCTCTTGGGACAACTATGGACGTTACCCGTGTCCGGAGGCGAGGCGCGCGCGCTAACGAATGCGCTGCGGGACCAGTCGGAGGATATCGATCCCGCTTTTTCGCCGGACGGTCGCTGGATCGCGTTCCAGTCGGACCGCCCGGGTGGGCGCGGCGTGTGGCTCATCCCAGCCACGGGGGGCATACCGCGGCTCGTCACGCGAATCGCCGACGACCGCGCGTGGCCGGCTTGGGCGCCGGACGGGCGGCGCATCGCACTAGCCATCTCCCAAAACCAGCTCGCCATCGTCGAGGTCGGATCTGGCAGAATTGACACGCTCGTCGTAACGGGGCCGCCCAGCTCCGCCGTGCGCGAACCACTTTGGACTGCCGACGGCCGCCACATCCTCTTCGTCAACGCGCCGCGGTACAACTCAGTGGGCGGAACAGTTTGGCGAGTGGCCGACACCGGCGGATTGGCGGCCCGTATCGGAACCGAGCGGCTGCGAGTGCTTGGGCTCGCGCGCTCGGCGGATGAGCGGCTCGCTTTCTTCGTCCGCGACAGCGCCACTCTGAAGTATCAGCTCGTTTTCGCCGATTCCGCTGCGACGCTGCTACGCCACCTCGCGAGTCACGAGGACCTGACTCCGCTGGATGCGCGCTTCACCCGCGACGGCCGAAGCGTCATCTATCACGCAGACGGGCAACTTTGGATCGTCGACACCGGAACTGATTCGCGGCGACGCATTCCCTTGCGCGCGCGCCTGAATGTGTCAAGCACGCGCCGTGAGCTGCCACCGCTCGGCTTTCCGGCGCCGGCAACTCCTCAGAGCGCCCGCGGCTTCCGCGCGCTCGAGCTGTCGCCGGATGGACGGCGAATCGCGATGGTCGCGCTCGACTCGCTGTGGCTCTTCGCACCTGGTGATCGACCGCGCGCGCTGATGGCAGTCCCTCGCGACGTGGACGAGGTCGCATGGTCGCCGGACGGCAGCAGGCTGGCCTGGGTGGCCGGTGCGGAACGCGAGGTTTATGTCGTCGATCTTTCCTCAGCTACTTCGCGCCGCGTCACCACGCTGCCGGGTCATGAGGGGCGCCCTGCATGGTCCCCGGACGGTCGTTACCTCGCGTTCTTCCACGGCCCCGAAGGTTGGCGGGAGCGGCGCCTCCGCGTCATTCGCAGCGATGTTCCGCAGCCGGTGGAAAATGCGGATTCTACGCTGCCTCTCGCCGCCAATGATGCCTTCGGCCGGTACCACCAGGCCGATAACATGGGCCAGGAAGTACTGAACTGGTCGGCCGACTCGCGCGGTGTGTACGTCCTCGACGCGCCGACACAGAAGCTGGTGCGCGCGCGACTCGACGGCGGCGCGGACACGCTGCCGGAGTCCCTACTCAACGCCACGTTCCTGCGAATCCTCGGCGACACGGTGGCGGTGTTCGTGCGCGACGACCAGCTCTGGCGCGCCCGGTTCGATCCGGCCGTCGGAGTGCATGACAGCGCGCAACTCATCGCCGACGTCGCGTTGTATCCGAGCCTCGCCGGCGATGGCGCGGTGCTGTACGTGGCCGGTGACGGGCTGCGCATCCGCGGCGGCGACGGTGCAGTGCGATCACTCGGCTGGCCCCTCACCTACCGTTCCCCTCGAGTCCCACCCCTGCTTCTCCGTTCAGTACGCGTCATAAATCCGGGGACCGGGCAGGTGACTGCGCCGCGCGACCTGCTCCTCCGCGACGGCCGCATCGCGCAGGTTGCCGATGCCGGTAAACTGCGCGCCGAGACCGGGGTCAGCGTTATCGATGCCGCCGGCCGTTTCGCGATACCGGGACTGATCGATCTGCACCAGCATTTCTGGGACGATGCGCAGCCGCCCGGCCTGGTGGCGTACGGCGTGACCACGGCGCGCGACCTCGGCTCGCCGCTCGCGCGCACGGCAGCGATGCGCGACGCAATTGACGCCGGCTTGCGCGCGGGTCCACGGATCGTTCTCGGCGGAATGCAAGTGCACGGCACCCGAAAGGCGGAATTTGGCTGGAGTGGTCAGCTCACGCAGGCGCTCGTAGATACCGGCGCGGCCGCGCGCGCGCTTGAGTTGCTGCGCGCGTTCGGCGCCGAGCACCTGAAACTGTACCAGTTCGAGCGCTGGTTCGACGCGGCGCGTATCGCGCAGCTCGCCCACGCGCATGGGATGCGCGTCACCGGACACGTCTCTCATCCACTCGCGCTCGCCTCCGAAATGGACGGCAAGGAGCATGTCGGCCGTGCGGGCGGGTACCACCGGCTCGACGCATTTGTGTACGACGACGTGGTGCAGCTTTTCCGTGGCGCCGCCACGGCTGTGGTGCCGACACTCTCCATGTTCGCGACCGCGATGCGGCTGTACGACGATTCCACTTTGCTCGCGCAACCGGAGATCCAACCCTTCCTCTCGCCCTACCTGCGCTTCTTCGCCAGCTATTTTCCCTCGCCTCCGAGCCCGGCGGCGCGCAGGGGTTGGACGCGTCTCAATGAGATCATGCGCTCCGCCACTCGCACGCTCGCAACTGGCGGCGTCCTCATCGGCGCCGGTACCGACGTTCCGCAAGTTCCGTGGGCGATGCATCTGGAGATGGAGGAGTTGGTCGCGTCGGGGTTGACGCCGGTGCAGGCACTCAGGGCCGCGACGCGGGACGCAGCAAAGATCCTCGGCGCGCCGGATCTGGGTTGCATTGCGTTTGGTTGCGTGGCCGACGTCGTCGTTCTTGATGCCAACCCCCTGGACGACATCCGCAACACGAGACGCATCTGGGTTGTCATCGCCAATGGCCGGGTCCGTCTGCGCGCCGCAGCTCAAACGAGGCGTTAGGCAGCGCCAGGCGCTGTGGGTCACGAAGTGCGCAGGCGAGGGCCTATGTGGCGCGCCGCCTAACGAGCTGTTGCAGCTGAACAAGCACTGTTTCGGATGCAGCTACGCCGCAATGGTTGTAACGTGCTCGCAGCTGAACTAAGGCGTTAGGCGTCAAACAAGGCCGAGTTGTATTACATTGGGTGCAAGGAGGTGTCCATATGAAACTCGAGTTCACAGCGGTGTTCCGGAAAGTGCCCGAGGGCTATATCGGCTTTGTCGAGGAATTGCCCGGCGCCAACACGCAGGCCGACACTCTCGACGAGGCCCGGGAAAGCCTGAGCGAGGCTGTACAGCTCGTTCTGGAGGCTAACCGCTCGCTGGCCGAGGAGAGCCTCAAGGGCCAAGACGTCATCAGAGAGCCGTTGCGCATCAGCGCCGCGTGAAGCGGCGCGACCTCATCCAGCATCTGGAGGCGCATAGTTGCGCGTTGCTGCGTGAAGGCGGCAAGCATTCGGTCTACATCAATCGCGCTGCTGGCAAGGTATCCACGATCCCGCGACATCGTGAGATCCACGAGTTGCTGGCCCGTAAGATCTGTCGCGACCTCGAGGTGCCGGGGTTTGACGCCTAACTAGGATTTGAACCTGTCGGTGGAACCTCCCTCACTTTCGTAGACACTTCCATCTAACAAGGGGGTGTCTGTGGCACGGCCAGGGCCGAGGAAGGTGCGAGAGTACAGCCTCGAGTTTAAGGTGACCGCGGTGCGGTTGAGCCAGCAGCCGGGGATCCAGGTGCAGGCGGTGGCGGCGGCGTTGGACATTCACCCGTTCATGTTGTCGCGGTGGCGCAAGCAGGTGCGCGACGGGGTGCTGCGGGGAGAGCGGCGGGCCCTGAAGGTGCCGCCGCTCCGGGAGATACGGCGGCTCCAGGATCTGGAGCGGGCGCACGCCCTGCTGCAGGAGGAGCATGCGCTCCTAAAAAAAGCCATCCGGTTCTGCTCCGCTCGAAGGCCGACACTTTTGCCTTCATTGAGGCACAGCGCGGCGGGTTCGCGGTGACGCGCCTCTGCGAGCTCTACGGGGTTACGCGCGCCGGGTTCTACGCCTGGCGCCGGCGGCCGGTGAGTGCTCGCGCGGAGCAGGACCGGGAACTCGGCCGGCAGATCGGCACCCTGTTCACCGCCCATCGCGGCCGGTACGGGAGTCCGCGGATCCATCGCGCCCTCAGGGCGGCGGGCTGGCGGGTCAGTCGCCGGCGCGTCGAGCGGTTGATGAGGGTGGCCGGCCTGCGCGCCCGTGTCGCACGGGTGTATCGGGCCAACCCCAGCCTGCATCGCTTCTTTGGTCAGCATCCCAACCGCCTGACGGCGGCCGCCGCGCGGCGGCCCGATCAGGTCTGGGTTGGGGACATCACGTATCTGGCGGTGGCGGGCCGGTGGCGCTTTCTCGCGGTGGTGCTGGATCAGTGCTCGCGGCGGGTCCTGGCCTGGACGCTCGGGCGGCGGCGCGATACGCGCCTGACGCGCCAGGTCCTCGACGCGGCGGTACGCCGGCGTCGTCCACCGCCAAGCCTGGTCTTCCACAGCGATCGGGGCAGCGAGTACGTTGGCGCGGCCTTTCGAGATCGCCTAGCCGCCCTCGGGATCCGCCAGAGCTCAGCACGGCGCGGGCCGGAGGACAATGCCCACATGGAGTCGTTCTTTCACTCACTGAAGGCCGAGCTGGTGCACGGCGCGCTGTTCACAACTGAGGCTGTGCTCCGGCAGGAGATCGGTCGCTACCTACGATACTACAACCACCAGCGACTCCACTCCGCTCTCGAGTACCGCTCGCCGGTTGACTACGAGTCGCATGTCGCGTAATACATCGGTGTCAACGAAACCGAGGGAAGATCCCGGTCCGCGGCGGCTCGTGCTATGATGTAAGCGCTGGGGCTTCGGTAGGCGCCGCACTTTCGGTGGCCGCCGCGGCCCGCGGCTTAAGCCCTATTCGTTAGGTGGCGCCTTCGGGTCTGGTCTGCCCCCCCGGTGGATAACCCCGCGCGGGGCTGTCAAGCCGTGGATCCCATGCCACGCTTTGCCACCACCGTTGCGTTGCAGCTTCATCCTAAGCCTGCCACTCCGGTCAGCTGGCCCCAGACTTCGAACGCCACTTCCAGCGCGCGCTGCGCCGCATCCAGCGCCTTCCCCAGCTCGGCAGCCCGCCTCACCCCGTCCGGCGTCAGGTACAGGTCGGGGTCCGCCAGCGCGACATTCACGCGCGCAACCTCGGCCTCACAACGCGCGACCTCGGCCTCGGCGGTCTCGAGCGCGCGGCGGGCCGAGCGCCGCGCCACCTGGTCGTGCTTGCGGGCGTCCTCGGTCAGGCGCATCTGGCGTTGCTCCTTGACGCGCCGCAGCGCCTCCTCCTCCTGAGCCGCCACCCGGGCCGCGTGCGCCCGTTCGGCGCTTGCCGCCTCCCATTCCGCGAAGGTTCCCGGATAGTCGGCGATGTGCCCGTCGTGCAGCACCCAGACTCGCGTCGTCAGCGCGCGCAGCAGCGCGCGGTCGTGGCTGACCAGGATCACGGTGCCGTCGAACTCCGCGATCGCCTCCTCCAACGACTCGATCGACTCGACGTCGAGATGGTTGGTCGGCTCGTCGAACACCAGCAGGTTGGCGCGCTCGAGCTCCAGCAGCGCCAACGCCATCCGCGCGCGCTCCCCGCCGGAGAGCGACCCGCATCGGCGCAGGACCGAGTCGCCCGAGAATCCGTACCGGCCGAGGTGCCCCTGCACCTGGCTGCGCGTCCAGCCGGCACGCCGGTCCGCGATGGCGTCGAACAGCGTCTTCTCCTCCGGCACCTGCGCCAGGTCCTGCCGGTAGTGCGAGATGCTCACCGATTCGGGGATGCGCACCCCGCCGCCGTCCGAGGCGCGCTCGCCGGTGAACACCTTGAGCAGCGTGGTCTTCCCCGCGCCGTTGGGACCCACCAGGCCGACCACTTCCCCCCGCCGCAGCGTCGCGCCGAACCCGCCTAACAGCACGCGCCGGCCGAAGGCGATGCGCACCGCCTCGGCCACCATCACCTGGTCGCCGCCGCGTTCCTTCGCCTCGAGGCGGACCACCATCACGTCCTCCTCGCCCGGCGGCGCCCCCAGGCGCGGCAACCGCTCCAGCCGCTTGCGACGCCCCTGCGCCTGCTTGCTGTTCTGCCCGGCGATGTTGCGGCGGATGTAGTCCTCCTCCTTCGCGATCTTGGTAGCCTGCTGGGAATACGCGCGCCGCTGCGCCAGCCGCCGCTCCGCGCGTTGCGCCACGAACGCAGCGTAACCCGCGTCATACGCGGTAGTGGTGCGCGCCTCGACGTGCAGGATGTGATCGGCGAACGCGTCGAGCAGGGCGCGATCGTGGGTGACGAGCATGACCGCCGCGTCGAGGCCGCGAAGGTAGTCCTCGAGCCACTGCGTCGTCTCGAGATCGAGGTGGTTGGTCGGCTCATCGAGCAACAGCAGGTCCGCGGGGGCGGCGATCTGCCTGGCGAGCGCCACCCGGCCCCGCTCGCCGCCGCTCAGGCTGGATAGCAGCTGCGTCCGCGCCGCGTCGGGATCGAACCCCAGTCCGTGCAGCACCGCGTCCACCCGCGCGGCCGCCGCGTAGCCGCCCTCGCGCTCGAACCGATGCAGGTCGCGGTCGTAGCGCTCCAGCATCGCCGGCGTTACGGCGTCACCGGCCTCGGCCATCGCGGTCATCTGCTCGCCCAGCGAATGCTCCAGCGCGAACAGCTCGGCGAAGGCCCCCGCCGCCGCCGCCCACACCGTCTCCGCCTCACCGAACCCGCGGTGCTGGTCCATCACCGTGACCCGGAGCCCGCTCGCGCGCACCACCGCGCCGCGCGAGGGAGCCAGGTCACCGCGGATCAGGTTGAAGAGGGTCGTCTTGCCGGAGCCGTTGCGGCCCAGCACCCCCCACCGCTCGCCCCGCCCGACGATGAAACCGACGTCCTGAAGCAGCGTGCGGGCGCCGAACTGCACGGCCACTCCCGAGAACGACACCAGCGTCACTTCGCCACCCATTCCTTCCAGGTCGCTTCCGCGGAGCCGATGGTCAGTTGATGCTGGTACCGCACCAGCGGCAGCTTCAGCAGCAGCGGCTCGACCGTCAGCTTTTCGAGCCAACGCTCGTCGCTGAGTCGCGCGGTGCGAAGGCCCAGCTCGGCGAATCGCTTCGATTCGGGGTCTACGAGGGCCGGCGCGCCGAACTTCTGCGCGAAGCGCCTCAGCTCACCCAGCGACGCCGCCCGCTCGTTCAGGTCCACGAAGTGCGTCTTGACCCGGCGCTCGGCGAAGAAGCGGAGCGCGGCGCGCGTGTCGGCGCTCTTCCGGAACCCGAAGATTTGGACTTCCACGCGGCGGAATCTAGAGGGGTTGAAGAGAAAGAAGGCGTTGAAGGTTGATGTTGAAGTTTGAATCCTTGACGATGAAGGCGCGACAGTTGCCGGCTCAGGCGCCCTAGTCCTTGAAGGGCGACGGCGTCCGCCGTGACCGCGGCGGCTGCGCCGCATCGAGCAGTCGCTGCAACTCCTCGTTGCTCAGTTCAAAGGGATCGCTCTCGTACGCCTCCGTACAACCGCTCCGTCCTCCATGGCGAGACGCCACCATTGACAGCAGCTTCGCGAGGCTGTAAACCGGATCGAAGAAGCAGCGCAGGCGCTGAGACAGCGTTAGCCGGCGCGCGCCGGTCAGACGGCGCTGGCGATCCGCCGCGCACTCGGGCAGGTATGGCATCGTAGGACACCGACCACGGAGGGAACATGCTCGCCGCCGTGATGTTCGCCCTCACCCTGGCAATATTTCTGTTGCTCGCGTGGCATGTGAGGAAGAGCAACCGAAATATTCGCAGCAACTACGAGGTCCTCGCGGCCAAGTTCGGCCTCCAGCTGGACGCATCGCGCAAGGTGGGCGTAACGCTGCATCCGTCTGTGGCCGGCGTGTACCGCGGTCGCGAGACTCAGGTCGCAACGCTGCTGCGGAGGCGGGGGCGGGCCCTCACCCGCGTCACGGTCGCCAAGTTGAAGCCGGCCGCTCCGTCGTTCTCCGTCCGCTGGCATGGCCGCGTCCGCCCCTCGCCGGATCAGACCCCCGTGGAGACCCGAGACGCCGAGTTCGATCGGGAACTGCGGGTGACGTCGAGCGACCCGGAGCGCCTGCGCGCCGCGCTCAATGCAGACAGGCGGGCGGGGCTGCGAGCCTTCCTGAGGGCGCGCCGGGACGGCGAGTTCATCGGAACCGACCAGGCCCTCCACTACGAAGAAGACCTCATCGTCCACACCGATGCCAAGCGGGTTCGGATCGAGTCCGTGGTCGGTTTCCTGCACGATCTCGCCAGCGCGCTCGAAGGTGGGTCCCCCGGCCCAGGAACCTCGGCCTAGGTCCGGGTGGCCTCGATGTCCGAGGAGAAGACGTTGAAGCCGCGCTCCTAGCGCGAGGCTCTCAAGGCCCGCAGCCGCCTCATGGCGTGGATGCCGAGTGCCGGCCCGATCGCGAGCACCGCGAACGCCCAACGCCACCCGATCCACCCGGCGACGTGCGGCACGAGCTGTATGGACGCCATGGTGAGGAGGAAACCGAGCGATGTCTGAAGGGTGAGCGCCGTCCCGACCGCGTGCGGCGGCGCCAGCTCGGTGACCAGCGCGCTGAACTGCGCCGAGTCGGCGACCACCGAAACGCCCCATACGATGGCGACGGCCGCGAGGAGCCACGCCGGCCCGCCGAAGCACGCACCCACCGCCAGCGAGCAGGCGCCGCTCACCCACATGGCGCGGGCGGCGAGCTTCTCGCGACCGATGCGGTCGGCGAGCCAGCCGCCCCATACACAGCCGACGCCGCCGGCGGCGATGGCGAAGAACGCCAGGACGCTGGACCCTCCGGCCGCGGCGTGCCCGCGCGCCGCGAAGCTCATCGCGAGGAAGGTCGCCAGCCAGGTCCACATCGCGTACAGCTCCCACATGTGGCCGAGGTAACCGCCGGTGGCCAGCCGGACCTCGCGGCTGCGCGCGACGATCCCGACCAGGCCCCACGAGAAGGGCCGACGCTCGAAGGCGTGCGGCCCGTCCCGATAGCCCAGGGCGACCAGTATCGCCGCGGCGAACGCTCCGACTGACGATACGACCACTACCGGCGCGACGCCCACCTCCCTCAGGCCGTGCACCAGGTAGGGCGTCGCCTTTCCCACGGTGAGGGCGCCGACGATGGTCCCGATCGCGAGCCCGCGGCCGTCCTTGAACCAGGTCGCGATCATCTTCATCGCGGGCGGATAGACGCCCGCGAAGCAGACGCCGGTCGCGAAGCGGAGCACCAGGGCGGCGGGGTAGGACGGCGCGACGAGCAGCGCGGCGTTGACCGTCCCCGCGAGCACCGCGGCGCCGGCGAAGTAGAACCGCGACGGGATGATGTCGGCCAGGTTGAGGACGGCCGCGGCCGCGGTCCCCACCACGAACCCGAGCTGCACGACGGTCGTGAGCCAGCCGGCCTCGCTCTCGCTCAGGTGCCACAACTCCGACAGCTGCGGCGCCAGCGCGCTCGCCGAGAACCACGCCGACATACCGAGCAGCTCGGCCGTCGCGAGCAGGGCGAGGATGCGGCGGCGGGTCATTCCGGGGCGATGGCGGCGCGGAACAGCACCGCGCCCCGCGTGAGACCCTCGGCGACCCCGACCAGCACCACCGCGTCGCCTTCCATGAAGCGGAAGCCCGGATCTGGGGTGTACAGCGCGGCGTCGCCGCGGATCACGGCGATCACGGTCGCGCCGGTCTGGTGGCGCAGGTTCAGTGTCCCGGCGTTCTCGCCGATGGCGGGCGCGTTAGGCTCGACGATCACCGTCTCGATCGCCACCAGCTTCTCGAGGTGGGCGAGCGACGAGACGAGGTGGCCCGTCGGCGCGGGCCCCCGCAGTGCCTCGTAGTGGCCGCGGCGCGCGGAGGCCACTTCGCGCCGGAGGGTGCTGGTGGGCAGGCCGTAGCGCCGGAGCACGCGGGAGAAGATCTCGAGCGACGTCTCGAACTCCTCCGGAACTACTTCGTTGGCCCCAAGCTGCTGCAGCTCCTCCATGGCCGCGACGTACCGCGTCCTCACTACGATGTGCAGCTTCGGATTGAGGCCCCGCGCCACGGCCACGCCCCGGCGCTCGACGTCGGGCGCCGCGATGCAGAACACGATCACCCGCGCGCGCTTCACCCCCACGCGTTCGAGCACCTCCGGGTTCGTGCCGTCACCGAAGAGGATCACCTCGTCCCGTTCCCGGGCCTCCCGCACCACGCCCCCGTGCTGCTCGAGGATGACGTAGGCGATGCCCGTGGAGCGGAGAGCGCGCGCCATGTTGCGGCCATTCAGGCCGTAGCCCACGATGATCACGTGGTCGCGCAGCGCCGCCACCGACAGCTGTTCGTCGGTCTGCATCTCCAGCGGCACGTTTCCGGCGAGGCGGGCGATCCACTCGGCGACCCGCGGCGCCACCGCGATGAGGAACGGCGCCGCCAGCATGGTGAGCACGGTCGCGGCAAGAAAGAGTTGATAACGCGGCCCGTTCAACAGCCCCGCCGTGGCTCCGGCGCCCGCCAACACGAAGGAGAACTCGCCGATCTGCGCCAGGCCGAAGCCCGCCGTGATGCTGGTGGCCAGCGTGCGCTTCAGGCTGCGCACCGCACCGGCCGCGATCACCGCCTTCACCACCACGATCGTCGCCACCAGCCCCAGCACCAGCAGAGGCTCACGCAGAATGGTGCCCGGATCCAGGAGCATCCCCACGGAAGTGAAGAAGATCCCGCTGAAGGTGTCGCGGAACGGGAGGATGTCCGACAACGCCTGAAGGCCGTACTCCGATTCCGAGATCACGAGCCCCGCGATGAAGGCGCCGAGCGCGAGCGACACGCCGAAGAGCGAGGTGACGTAGGCCGCGCCCAAGCCGAGGAAGACAACGCAGAGCGTGAATATCTCGCGGTTGCGAAGGCGGACCACGTGCTCGAGCATCTTCGGCACGAGGACGCGTCCGAACACGATCAGTCCGGCGACCGGCAGGAGGCCGATGCCGATCCCACGCAGCGCCGCGCCCACCCCGCCCGCCGAGCCCGCCAGGAACGGCACCAGGAGCATCACCGGCACGACGGCGAGGTCCTGGAAGATCGCGATCGCAACCACCACACGGCCGTGCGCGGTGTCGAGCTCGTAGCGCTGCGCGTAGACCTTCAGGATGATGGCCGTGGAGGAGAACGCCACCAGCGCACCCGCGAACACGGCGCTGGCGGGAGGCAGGCCGGCCGCGAGTCCGATGAGCCCGAACACTCCGAGGCTGGCCAGGATCTGGACCGCGCCGCCCTGAAGCACCTCGCGACCCAGCTTCAGGACCCGCGACAACTCGAGCTCCAGGCCGATGGCGAAGAGCAGCAGCACGGCGCCGACCTCGGCCAGTTGCCCGACCGTTTCGCCTTCGCCGATCAGCCCGAAAGCGTGCGGACCGATGACCAGACCGGTGAGCAGGAACCCCACGAGCGACGGGATCTTGACCCGGTGCGCGGCCATCACCACCGGGATCGCCACGGCGACGAGGATCACGAGGTCGCGGAGGATCGGGATATCGTGCACCCGACAAACCTAGCGAAATCGCACGGTTCCGCCATTATCATTGGGCCCATGCACACCGCCCGACGCACCCACGGCTTCACCGAGTCCGTCATCCGAGCGATGACGCGCCTCGCTAACGAGCACCAGGCCATCAACCTCGCGCAGGGGTTCCCCAACTTCCCCTGCCCGGACGTCCTCAAGGAGGCCGCCGCCAAGGCCATCCGGGACGACGTCAACCAGTACGCCATCACCTGGGGCGCGAAGCGCTTGCGCGACGCGCTGGTGAAGAAGTACGCGGAGTGGTACGGGATGACCGTCGACCCCGAGACGGAGATCACCGTGACGTGCGGCGCCACCGAGGCGATGGCCGCGACGCTCCTCGCCATCGTGGACCCAGGCGATGAGGTGATCGTCTTCGAGCCGTTCTACGAGAACTATGGGCCCGACGCCATCCTGTGCGGCGCGACCCCGGTCTACGTGCCTATGATGCCGGGCGAGCCGCTCGACCTCGACCGGGTCGCCGCCGCGTTCAGCGACCGGACGCGCGCCATCATCGTCAACACGCCTAACAACCCCACCGGCAACGTGCTGTCGCGGGTGGAGCTAGAGGCGATCGCCGAGCTGTGCCGGCGCCACGACGCCTGGGCGGTGACCGACGAGATCTACGAGCACATCTACTACGAGGGGGAGCACGTCCCCATCGCCACGCTGCCCGGAATGCGCGAGCGGACCATCACCATCAGCGGCGCGTCCAAGACCTTCAGCATCACCGGCTGGCGCGTGGGGACGATCGTGGCGCCCGAGGGTGTGACCGGCGCCATCCGCAAGGTGCACGACTTTCTAACCGTGGGTTCACCGGCGCCGCTCCAGGAGGCGGTCGCCGCGGGCCTCGAGCAGCTGGGGAAGGAATACTATCTCGGACTCGCCGGCGAGTACCGGGAGCGACGTGACACGTTGATGAAGGGGCTGCTCGCGGCGGGGTTCCGCTGCAAGGCGCCGGCCGGCGCCTACTACATCCTCACCGACTTCTCGGCGTTGAGCGACCTGCCGGACGATGAGTTCGCCTTCTGGCTCACTCGCGAGGTGCGAGTGGCGCCCGTGCCGGGGTCGAGCTTCTACAGCCGGCCCGAGCTGGGGCGGCGCTACGTGCGGTTCGCCTTCTGCAAGACGCTGCCGATGCTGGAGGAGGCGGCGCGGCGGCTGGCAAGCATCGCGACAAGCAGCTAGCGCCGGCCGCCTCGCGGCTGAAGCCGCGGCTCGGCGAAAAGCCTGTCGCTAAAGCGACGCAAGGCACCGCTCGGCGCCGCTTTAGCGGCAGATGCCGAGCCGCGGCTTCAGCCGCGAGAGACTGCGCCCGAGGCGCGGCGCCAGTAGACGAACACCGGCACGCCGAGCAACAACAGCCCCGCCCCGATTGCCGCGTTCTTCGGGTTCGACGCCACGGAACTGGCCACCACGTAGATCGCGGCCAGCGCGAAGAGCGCCGGCGTGAGCGGATAGAGCGGCGCACGGAAACCCGGCCCTGAAGTCGCACCGGCCTTCCGTTCTCTGGCGCGGTACACCAGCAGCGTCGACGCGGTCAGGCCGAAGAAGATCCAGTCCCCGAACACCACGTAATCCAGCAGCTGACCGTACGTGCCCGAGAGCGTCAGCACGATGGCCCACGCACCCTGGAGCACGATCGCCGGCGTGGGCGTGCGGAACCTCGGATGCAACGCCGCCAGCTGTGGGAGGAATATTCCGTCGGCGGCCATCGCCTGGTAGACCCGCGGCGTCACCAGGATGACCAGGTTGAGGAACCCGAACGTCGAGGCCGCGATCCCGGCGGCGATCAGCTTCGCGCCCACCGGCCCCACGACCGCGGCCATCACGCCGGCCGCCGGGGCCGCGCTCGCGGCGAGCCCGTTCACGCCGAGCGTCCTCAAGTACGCCAGGTTGGCCAGCACGTACACGGTCACGACCGCCGCCGTGCCCAGCAGGATCGCGCGCGGCAGCGTCCGCTCCGCGTCCACCATCTCCTCGGCGATGAAGTTGGACTGCTGCCACCCGCCGTACGCGAACAGGATCGGCACCAGCGCGGCGCCCACCGCCACGAACGTCCCGCCCGCGCCGGTCGGGGCGGCGATCGCCGGCGCGGCCGCCGATGGCGCCACAACAATGTCCGACCCGAGGCCGGCCGCTATCAGCACCGCAAGCGCGGCGAGCTTCAGCACGGTGAAGACGTTCTGCGTGACCGCACCCGGCCTCACGCCTACGTAGTTCACCGCCGACAGCAGAACGATCGCACCGACAGCGAGCGGAACCGTGGCCCCGGTGCCCAGGCCCAGCAGCGGCCCGGCATAGCTCGCGAAGGTCACTGCGACCGCGGCGATCGCGCCGGTGGAGATCACCAGCAGCAGCGCCCACCCGTAGAGAAAGGCCGGGAGAGGGCCGTAGGCGTCGCGCAGGTACGCGTAGCCGCCGCCCACCCGAGGCATCCGGTTCCCCAGCTCGGCGAAGCAGAAGGCGCCCAGGAGCGTGATCACGCCGCCCAGCGCCCACGCGAAAGTCGTGAGCCCTGATGTGCCGACGCGCTGCGCGACGATGGAGGGATTGAGGAAGATCCCCGACCCTATGACCCCGCCGATGACGACCATCGTGGCGGAGAAGAGGCCGAGGCGGCGGGCGTAGGTGACGGAGGGAGCCGCGGTCACTCCCCCCAAGCTACGGTGTGCCGGACCGCGCGGGTCTGCCGGAGGAGTGCCGCGCGCCTCGCCGCCGGCATCCGCTCGATGGCGTATCGCACCGTCGTGCGCGGGATTCGCGGGCCGTGCGCCTGAAGAAAGCGCTCCAGGCGCGCCGAGTCGGTCTTCCCCGCCTCGCGCAGCAGCCAGCCGCACGCCTTGTGGATGAGGTCCTCGCCGTCGTCGAGGAGCGACTCCACGACTCCATACGCCGCCTCGAGCTGCTCGCCCTTCCGAGCCAGCGGCACGAACGTGACGACCGCCGCGCGCCGAAGCCACATGTTGGGGGAGCCACTCCAGCTCTCGACAGCGGGGATGAGCGCCGGATGGCAACGCATCAGCGGCGTGAGCACCGCCGGACAGAGCGCGTCTATGAGCGCCCAGTTGTTGCAGAGGTTCGCCGCGATCCACTTTTTCACGGTCGTGAGCAGCGCCCGGCTGAACGTCTTCTCGAAACGGCCGAGAGTCCAGAAGCCGACCCACTTGGTCTCCATCTCCGGCCGGCGGACGCACCGGTCGCAATAGGCGATGGCCTCGTCGGTGGTCCACGCAGCGCGAACGAGCGCGTACAGCTCCTTCGCTATGCCGCGCGCCTCCGGGACCGAGACGCCGTGGAGCGCGACGCCCTCCGGACTCTTGAAGTAGGCGAGCGCCCCGCGCGCAACCTCGGGACTCCCCGCATCGCGGAGCCGTCGCGTGGTGAGCGCGGCGAGCTGCTTCGGTGTCATCCGTCGGATCATGGCCTTGATAGTGCGCCGGGCCCGCGGCTGGCGGAAGGGCGCGCCCGTACCGCATACTCGTTCCCCATGCCGCTGCTGCTGACCGAATCCGACGTGGCCCGCTGCCTCGACATGGCGAGCCTGATCCCCCTCATGCGCGAGACCCTGGCGCGCTTCTCCCGCGGCGAGGCACGCCAGCCGGTGCGCCAGTCGCTCACCGTGCGGCCCTTTGGATTCTATGGCGTCATGCCTGCCCACGTGCCGCCCATGGACGGCCGGCCCGGCGCGCTCGGACTGAAGTCGGTGAGCTTCTATCCGCGCAACGACGAGCGCGGGCTCCCCACCCACCTCGCCACGATCCTGCTCCTGGATCCCGAGACCGGCGGCCTCGAAGCGATCGTGGATGGCCGGCTCATCACGGAGCTGCGCACTGCAGCCGTCTCCGCCGTCTCGGTGGAGCTGCTCGCCCGCCAGGGCCCGGCGACGCTGGCGCTGATCGGTGCGGGCGTGCAGGCGCGGAGCCACCTCGAGGCGATTGCCCTGGTGCGACCGCTCGTCGAGGTGCGCGTCTGGTCGCGGAAAGAAGCGACGGCGCGGCGCTTCGCGGGGGACATGCAGGGACGGATCTCGTGCGCCATCCGGCCCATGGCGTCGGTGCGCGATGCCGTGCATGGCGCCACGCTCGTCGCCACCGCGTGCTCCGCGACCGAACCGGTGCTCGAAGGTGCATGGCTCGAACCCGGTATGCACCTCTGCGTGGTCGGATCATCGAGCCCGAAGATGCGCGAGGTGGACACGGAAACGGTGCTGCGCAGCCGGGTGTTCATCGACTCGCGCGAAGCCGGCGCCGCAGAGGCGGGCGACCTTCTGATCCC
>JAUYOW010000137.1 GCA_030697825.1 Gemmatimonadales bacterium
TCCGGCTTCGTGTCCGCCTCGCTGGCTTCCACGTAGCGGAACTCGACGCGCTGCTCGTCCTGGAAGGCGCCGCTCGCCGTGCTGACGCCGCTCACCACGACCTTCGCGGCGAGCGTGTCCCGCGGGAACGCCTTCTCCCGCTTCGGGAGCTGCAGCTTCACGACGATGTGCTGCGTCTCGCCGCCGTAGAGCTGGCCGAGCTCGACGACCGTCGTGCCGTCCTTCGCGGACGTCGGGCGGTCGTTGTAGGCCTTCGCGACGGTGATGTCGCTGCCCGGTGTGATCGCGACGCGCACGTCCGTGGCCGCGACCGAGCGCAGCGCTCCGAGTTCGAGTGCGAACGCCCCGAGGATCCCGTCCATGCCTTCGGCGTGGTAGAAGCCGCCGCCGGAGCGCTCGGCGATCGCGGTGAGGAGCACCGGGTCGTACCCGCCGCTTCCCTGGCCGCTCTCGACGACGCGCTCGCCGAAGCCGATCGTCGTGATCGGCGTCTTCCCATCGAGGCGCTCCGCGATGGCGCGCACGACGATGTCGTTGCTCCCACGGATCCCGACGGTCGGCAACCCATCCGTGAACAGGATGACGCGCCGCACGCGGTCGCCGTCCGCCGGGCACTCGGCCATGCAGCGGAGCCCGCGGAGCGCGCCGTCGACGAGGTTCGTGCCGTTGACGACCTTGAGGTGACCGATCCGTTCGGCGAGCGTCGCGCGGCGTTCCGACGTGAGCGGACCCACCGGCGCGACGATCTGCGCGTCGTCGGAGTAGACCACGAGTCCGACGCGGTCCTTCGCGGTGAGGTTCTGGACGAACCGGGCCGCGGCGTCCTTCGCGAGCGCGAGCTTCGTCGGGCTGTTCGGCAGCGCCGTCGCCGCTTCGTTCATGGACGTCGAGACGTCGATGACGAGGACGGCGTCGATCGGCTTGCGCTTCGCCTCCTCGACCTCCGGGGCCTCGACGCTCACCATGAGGTGCACGTCGCCCGGCTCGTTGTGGTTGATCTTCCTTCGGTCCAGTCTGGCTGCGATCTTCATGTTCCTTGCTCCTGTGGTGTGGGTGCTTCGTGCGTCGGCGCGAGGCGCTGGGTGCGAGCGTCTCCAAACCAAACGCGTGATTTCCCACATCCCGCTCCTGCGGACGGCGGATCAACCCAAACCCCGTTTCCAGGGCGCTGTTGACCCCAACGTCCCAAAGGAGTGGAGATGTACCTCTGTTGTCAACAGGGCACGGGGAGTATGGCGGGTGCCCGAGCGCCTGTCAAAAGACGGTGTCGTCCATTCCGACAACACCTCGAACCCCCCCCTCGCTTCGTCATCTCGAGCGAAATGCAATGAAGCCGAGAGATCTCCGGCTCACCGTTGAGCGAGATTTCTCCACTTCGCTCGCATCCTAGCTCGCTCCGGTCGAAATGACGGGATTTTTTCGCCGCATGGTTGACAGGCGCGCTGGTTCATGCTAGAACAACAATGGACGCTCCACTATGATTCCTCGTGCGGGTCAGTGGAGTTTGGTACGTTCACAACCGGGGGCACAGAACCCTCAACCGCAGTACCCCAGCACGGAAACCCGGACCGGCGTTTACGCCGCGGGTGAGTCCGCCTTGTGCGGATTCAGGAGGAGACACAGACGATGCGAAGGATTCTGCAACGCAGTACCACTCCGAGCTCCCGCCACAAGCGGGCAGGCATCGGGGCGGCGGTCCTCTTCGGCCTCGTCGCGACATCCGTCGCGCAGGCACAGGGCTTGCCCTGCGATCCGGTCATCTATGACGACGCTGGCGTGTTCGAGAGCCTCGGTCGCCTCCAAGCGGCGGCGAGCGCGCTCGAGCGCCGAGGCGCGATCGTCCGCATCCGGACGATCCGGACGTTCGGCAACCTCGGGAGCCTCGACCACTACCAGAAGGCGGTCCGGCAGCAGTGCCCGTCGTGGCAGGCAACGAACGGAGAGAACCGTGACGCGCTCATCGCGATCTTCATCGCGGTCGACGATCACGAGTTCTCCATCTACACCGGCAGTCGGTGGGCACAGCTCAACGATCAGTACGGCGAGGCGATCCAACTGCGCGTCGGGTCGTCGTTCCTTCGACGGGAATCGGGCGATCAGCGGCCGCCCGACTTCGTCGGAGCATTCGTCGCTGCGATGGTGGAGTTCGGACGTGTCATAGACACGGGCCGACCCTCCGTTGGTGTCGTTAGCGTGACTGCGCCGATACCCAGCTCGAACCTCGATCCGAGTGCCAGCGTCGTCGGCGGTAGTGGCCGCGTCGTGATCGTGAACCAGGGAACCGGCGGCAGTGCTGGAGGAAGCGGGAACGTCGGACTGGTGCTCCTCGTCCTCCCGGCGCTCGCGCTGGTCGTGGTCGCGATCGTGCTGATCCGTTCATCGAACCAGCGCCGTCGTGCCGCGCATGCGAAGGCGAAGGACAAGCGGCACGCGGCGACGACGCTCATGTTCGAGCTTCGCGGACAGGTGAGGGCACTCTCCACGCGCACGGAGGCGGCAACGCTCACCGTGTCGGAGGAAAGTGGCGAACGGCTGCGCGGGCGGTATCAGGCGATCGAGCGCCTCGTCGGCGCCGCCGCGGTGACGATCAACGAAGTCGAGCCCGAAGGCGGTCAGGACCCCACGCGCGACGGTCGCACGCGGGAAGAGTACGAGACGGTCGCCGCCGGATACGAGCGCGCGCTCGTGCAGCTCCGCGAGGCGAACGAGAAGCGCGCCAACCACGACACGGAGCTCGAAACGCTCCACCGCGCGGGCCAGGAAGCCCCGAAGGCGATCGAGGCCGCAGGGGCCGCGATCGGCCAGGCCGCAGGCGCAGTCGAGCGGATGCGTGGGCAGGGGTGGAGGGTTGACGATGCGGCGGCGAAGCTCG
>JAUYOW010000138.1 GCA_030697825.1 Gemmatimonadales bacterium
TGCGCCAACAGGACGGCGGCGCTGAGTAGGAGCGGAAGGCGCCACCCACGCATTCCGGGCTAGGGCTCCCCCTCCCACGCGGCCTCGCGCAGGGCCCGCGCGACTGCCTCCGCCGCGCGCTTCCGGCTCGCGCCGGACCGGGCGGCCGGATGGTCATGACGAAGCGCCACTTCGACGCCGTCGTCCACCCCGATCCGATACCACGCACCTTCCTGAAGCGACGTCGGTCCGTCCGTCCGTTCGCCGGTCCGGCCGTCCGTGGTCGCCGCGTGCGGGTGCCAGCGCGACAACGCGCGCGCCACCCGGCCGCGCGGGGCGAAAGTCGGCTCGAGGGCAAGCTCGTTCGGCGCGGGGAGGCTGCCGAGCGACGAAGCCACGCGCTTCTCCAACACGTCACCAGGGGACTCGGCCAGCTCGCGAGTGATCACCGTCAGCGTCGCCCCTTCCATCTGGCGCAGCTTGATGGCGAGGATCTGGAGCAGGTGCCGGTAGCCATAGGTTGCGGCGGTGCCGCGCCCATCCGGCGAGCTCATCAGGTGACGGGTGACGTAGAAGCGAATGGTGCGATCCGAGGGCTGGCTCTGGGCCGCCACGTTGATCGGCGTGACCCCGGACGCCTCGAGGATCCCGCCCGACAACGTGGCCAGGTCGCGGATGTTCCACGGTGCGAGCTTGGCGTACTCGCGGAGGGTGAGGAGCGGGTCACTCATAAGGCCGGGATAAACTATCAGCGACGCGACAGTGCCGCAAACTCATGTTCATTCAGCGGGAGCAGCCCTCGCGCGCCGACTCCGGAAACCTCAATCGTTCGTGTCGAAGGTCGAGAACGGTGAGCGTCGCCTCGACGTAGTTGAGGCTGTCAGGACTTCGGCGTTGATTGAGCCCCTCGATGCGTTGAATCGGGTACCATGGTTCCGCGGCCAACCCTTATCATGGGGCCATGTCGCGCGGCGCAACGCTTCTCGAGCTCACGATGGTCCTGGCCATCGTTTCCGTTCTGGCTACCGTCGTGACCCCGCCCCTCGGGCGGTATCTCGACCGCGCAGCCGTACAGGAAGCGGTTCAGCGCTACGCCGTCCTTCACGAGACCACGCGCCAACTGGCCATAGCCCGCGGCGCCCTGGCGCGACTGGAGCTCGACTCCGCCCGGAAGGCCGTCACCCTCGCGGTGCGGCGCTCACCGTCGGCCTGGGATACGGTGGACACGCGAACCCTTGGCAGCGCGGCGCTCTCGACCAGCCAACCCGTGACCACCTTCGACCCCATCGGCATCGGCTACGGCGCCTCCAACTCGCGGATCGTCTTCAGCCGCGGCGCCGCGGCCGACACCCTGTTCGTCTCCCGCACCGGCCGCCTTCGCCGCTCCTGACCGGCCGTCGTCTCACCTCATCACCCCATCACCACATCACCACATCACCCATCACTCATCACCCCATTACGCTCGTTCATTCGCCCATTGCAACCTTTCCACCCGTTCACACCTCAAATCAAGTGTGAAGGGAGGACGTAGCCATGGTCGCGCGCAAAGTCTGACGGCGGCTTTGCCCGGCCATCCGGCCCGGGGGCGCAAGCTCCCGGGTCGTTTTTTCCTCAACGCCCTTCCGGGCCCCCAAAGCTCAGGTTCGCCGTCACAGCCGTCACCGGGAGCACCCGTATGGCGCCGAGAAAGCGCGTCGGCGGGTCAATGCCGTATTCGCGCATGTCGATCTGGATCGAGGCGGAGACGTCCACGCCGCCCTGCCTCACGACCACCGACCCGGGCACCCGCACGGTCTTGGTGACGCCACGAACCGTGAGGTGGCCCTGGAACACCACCGAAACGGTGTCACCGCGGGTGCCGCCGGCATCCACTCCGATGAGCTCGAAGCGAATGGTCGGGAAGCTGTCGGCGCGCATCGCGTTGCGCATGTGCCTGTCGCGCAGGCCGATCCCGGTGTGCATGTCGGCCACCCGCAGCTCCAGGTTCCCGCGCACGGTGCCGAGATCGCCGCCCGAGTACTCGGCGTGCAGTGCCGTGACCCGGCCGACGAAGTCGTTCACTTTCGTCGCCCGCATCGCGAACGTGATCTCGCCCTGCCGAAGCGGCAGGGCCGTCAAGGATTGTGCGCGCGCCGACGTCGCGAACGCACCGGCGGCGGCGACGATGGCCATGATGCTCGCGCACGCCATCCCACGCGAACCGTGACATCCCATCCATCCCCCTCTCACCCCATCACCCCATCACCACATCACCACATCACCACAATTACCCAGGACGTCTCACCCCTCACCCACCCCAACTCGTGCCGCGTAGGGCTCACAGATCTCCCGAGCGACATCCGCGAAGCGGCGGGGCGCCACGCCGAAGGTGCTCTCGATGGCGTTGTTGGTGGTCGTGTTCCCCTCGATCAGCATGGTCAGCTGGTCCGGCGTGATCGGGTTCAGGTTCGGGAGGACCATCCCCGCGTAGGCGGCGAAGCGTACCATGCCCACGGGCACCGGCACTCGCCGTCGCTTCACGCCGAGGGCCCGCTCGAGCAGGTCCAGCATCTCGTGATAGGTAAGCGCGTCCAGCCCGGCGACGTCGAACGTACCCCGGGTGTCGGGCTTCTCCACCGCCACCGCGAAAACCTCCGCCACATCTTCGATGGCTACGGGCTGCATCTGATACTTCCCGTCGCCGATCACGGGGACAACGGGCGACAGCCGCAACATGTCCACCATCATCCTGAGTGGCGGACTTCCCTGCCCCGCGATGAGCGACGGGCGCAGGATGGCATGGGAGACCCCGCTCGTCCTCACGAGTTCCTCGGCGGCGGCCTTGGTGCGGTGGTAGGCGGTCGCTTCGCGGTCCGGCCGAGCGCCCAGCGCGCTCATGTGTACCAGGCGCGGCACCTCCGCCTCGCGCGCCGCACCCAGGACGTTGCGCGTCCCGCTGACGTGGACGCGCTCGAACGTCTGCCCCGCGACTTCCACGATGATGCCCACCAGGTGCACCACGGCCTCCGCGCCGGTCACGAGCGCGCGCAGCGCCGCCTGATCCTCGAGGTCTCCCTTCACCACCTCGACGCCGCGGTCGTGCAACCACCCCGCGCGCTCGGGCTGGCGCGTGAGGACCCGCACCTCGTGGTCGCGGCGCAGGAGCCGCTCGACCACCCGCGAACCCACGAACCCGGTAGCGCCAGTCACCGCGACAAGCATGAGCCAAGATGCGATTCGGCGACCGGGAGCGATACACCCGAACTCGGCCGCAGCCACACACCGGCTCCCAAAGGAGGTTCCGGAGGTCTGAAACCACCCGCTTGACGCGACCGTAGTTCAGAAGTAGACTCAGGGCGCAATTGACCGGGGTCAAGTTTATACCAAGTGTAGGAGTTCTTATGACCGAAGTGGCTGTCGGGCGGCGCGAGCGCAAGAAGAACGAAACGAAGCGCCGGATCTTCGTCGCGGCCCTCGAGTTGTTCAACGAGAAGAGCTTCGAGGCCACGACGGTGGACGAGATCACCGAGCGCGCCGACGTCGCGAAGGGGACGTTCTTCAACTACTTCCCTCGCAAGGAATCCATTCTTCAGTACCTGAGCGAGGAGTGGCTGGAGCAGGCGGAGGAGGCTGCCGCCGACTCGCACTTGGCCGCCGCGGATCGCCTGATCGCGCTCTTCGGTACGGCCGCGGCGGCGTACGGGGAGAATCGCGCGCTCGCGCGGCTCGTGGTACGGGTGAGCATGCGGCAGATGTGCTGTCCGGAGCCCGAGGGTGCGACCCATCGTCTCGAGCAAATCTTCGCGGAGATCTACCGTGAGGGGCAGGCCCGAGGGGAGTTTCGCGCCGAGGTCGGCCCACACCAGGCCTTCGGCGTGCTCGGCGCGGTCTTCCTTGGCACCCTGCTCTGGTGGGTCGGCGCGAGCGATGACGCTATCGACCCGGTGGCGCGCCAGCTCACGCTCCAGGAAGCGGTCCGCCGGCAGCTCACGATCGTCTTCGACGGCATCCGCACGCGAGGGGAGGCGTAGACGCATGCGTGCCTTCACACTCGCGGCGGCGGCGGCGTTCTCCGTCTGTCCGTCCGTCCGACTGTCCGCCCAATCCTCTCCGGAGCCGGTCCGTCTCACCATGCAGGAGGCTGTCCGTCGCGCGCTCCAGTACGGCGAAGAAGTCCGGCTGGCGCGTTCCGCGGTCCAACTGGCGAGGGGGCAGGTGACCGAAGCGTTCGCCGGGGCGCTGCCGGAGATCCGCGGCTCGGTGACCTACCAGCGCACCTTCGCGTCGGTCTTCGGTGGCGGGGGTAGCGGCACCACGCTGGACCCGTTCGCTCCCGACACGAACGCCTCGTTGAGCGACCGCGTCCGGTATCTGGAGGACGAGTACCCGAACAGCCTGCCGCGGGGGCTGTCGCAGCTCTTCGCGAACACTCCATTCGGGCGGGAGAACACCTACACCGCCGCGATAACCGTCCAGCAGACACTCTTCCAGGGTGGCAAGGTGGGTGCGGGGCTGCGTGGCGCCCGCGCCTACGAGCGCGCCGCCCGCGCCCAGCTCGAAGAGACGCAGCAGGACGTGGTCTACCGGGTGAAGCAGGCGTACATGAACGCGCTGTTCGCGCAGCGAATGCTCGACATCGCCGAGGGCGGCAAAGCGCTCTCGGATGAGCAGCTGAGGCGGGTGCAGCTCAACCATCAGGTCGGCTCTTCGGCGGACTACGACCTGTTGCGCGCGGAGGTGGAGAGCGCGAACCAGGAGCCGCAGGTGATCGCGGCGCGCAACACGCGCGACCTCGCGTTGCTGGAGGTGCGCCGGCTGGTCAACATCGCGCCGGATCAGCCGGTAGAGCTGGACGCCGGGATCCTTGCCGCCACCGACTCGCTGCCGGTGGTTGACCTCGCCGTGCTCGATGCCGAGATCGCGAGCCGCGCGGCGCTCCAGGCTGCCCAGGCAACCGTGGACTTCCGCCGGCAGGTGGTACGCGTGTATCGGGGCGACCTGTACCCGGCGCTGCGCTTCAACATGAGCTACGGCGGCCAGGCTTTTCCCTCGGCAACGTTCCCGTCGGGCGGTGACTTCCGCCGCGACTGGACAGCGTCGCTCTCGCTCTCGATGCCCCTGTTCGACGGCTTCCGCACCCGTGGACTGGTGCAGCAGGCGCGGGCGGAGCTGGACCGGGCCGAGTTGCAGCTCGCGCAGACGCGCGAGTCGGTGGGGATCGAAGTGGAGCAGGCCCGGGCCGAGATGCTGCGGGCGCGCGCCCTGGTCTCGGCGCGCCGGCAGACGGTGACGCAGGCCGCGCGGGCGCACCACCTGGCTTCGGTGCGCTACGCGAACGGCATCGCGGCGGCGCTGGAGGTGTCGGACGCGCGGCTGGCGATGCAGCAGTCGAGGGTGAATGAGGCGCAGGCCAGGAGGGACTACCTGCTCGCCATTGCGGGGCTGGAGCGGGCATTGGGGCGGACAGTGCCGGTACGGGCAGTCGAGAGACGCGCCGACGCGCAGACGCGCAGCGGGAATCAGAACACAGGGGAGCAGCTTCCATGAAGGCGTACAGTGGTGTGGCGGTCGCCGCGGTGCTCGCGATGAGCGTGGCGGCGTGCGGGGGCAAGTCGGAGGGAGAGGCGCAGGCGGAGGCGACGCCGCAGGTGGCTACGCTGGGCGCCGCCGACGTCGGGGTCGCGACGACCGTGACGCTCCGAGCGGGCGTGCCGCTCAGCGGCTCCCTCGAGCCCAAGGTCAACATGACCCTCGGCGCGCCCATCGCCGAGCAGATAGCGGAAATGTTCGTGGACGAGGGCACGGCTCTGCAGCAAGGTCAGCCGATCGCCCGGTTCCGGGACGAAGTGTTGCGTGCCACCGCGAACTCGGCGCGCGCGGACGTGGCGACGCAGCGGATGCAGGTCAGCATCTCGGTCGCGGAATCCACGCGCTCCGAGGCGCTCTTCCGCGAGGGTGCGATCGCGTCGCGCGACCGGGACAACGCCGTCCTGGCA
This sequence comes from Gemmatimonadales bacterium, assembly GCA_030697825.1. NCBI lineage: Bacteria > Pseudomonadati > Gemmatimonadota > Gemmatimonadia > Gemmatimonadales > Gemmatimonadales bacterium. Next base: position 5,955 of record JAUYOW010000138.1, read on the forward strand.
CTCGACGCGGCGCGCGGGCGGCTCGCCCTGGCCGAGGCGCTGGCGGCCGGCGCCGACGACCGCCTCGCGACGGCCACCCTGCGCGCGCCGGCGAGCGGAGTCGTCAGCCGCCGCTACGCGCAGGCGGGCGACCGGGTGGACTTCGGCAAGCCGGTCGTGGATCTAGTGGACACGCGCACCCTCCAGTTGGCCGCCACCGTCGAGGCGCAGTGGCTGTCGGAGTTGAGAGTGGGCCGACGGGTGGTTCTCACCGTGGCGCAGTTGGCGGGAGACTCGGTGACCGGCCACATCAGCCGCATCAACCCCGTCGCCGACCCGGCGACGCGGCAGGTCCGCATCTACGTGGACGTGCCTAACGCGAGCCGGCGGCTGGTGGGCGGGCTGTTCGTGTCGGGCCGAGTGCTGGTGCATGAAGCGCGGGACGCCGTGGCGGTCCCGCGCGTCGCGGTCCGGTACGAGGGTGAGGCCCGCGTGCCGACCGTCTGGGTCGTGGACGGAGGCAAGGCGGTGAAGCGCCGGGTCGTGGTGGGGATCGCCGACGAGGAGCGGGGGCTGGTGCAGATCACGAGCGGTGTTGCGGCGGGAGACACGGTCATCGTGGGACCGGTGGACGGCCTCGCCGAAGGCGCGACCGTGGACATCGCCCGCGGGACGCGGTAGGAGACGGCCCATGTTCCTCTCCAACCTGTCCATCAAGCGGCCGGTATTCGCCACGATGATGATGCTGGCGCTCGTGGTGCTGGGCGTCTTCTCGTTCCGTCGTCTCGGCCTCGACAACATGCCGGACGTGCAGTTCCCGTTCGTCCTGGTGCAGACCCGCTACCCCGGAGCGAGCCCCGAGGCGGTCGAGCGCGAGCTGACCAAACGGATCGAGGAGGCGGTCAACACCGTCCAGGGCGTCAAGAGGATCGAGTCGTCGTCGGTCGAGGGGTTCTCGTCCATCTTCATCGAGTTCCAGCTCGAGACCAACGTCATGAACGCGCAGAACGACGTGCGATCCAAGATCGAGGGGATCAAGCTCGAGCTGCCCGGGGACGCGGACCCTCCAATCGTTTCGCGCTACGACCCGTCACAACAGCCGATCGTCACGCTCTCGCTTTCGGGAGACGGCTGGGCGATGCGCGACCTTACTCGCCTCGCGACCGAGACGATCAAGCGACGCATCGAGAACGTCAACGGGGTGGGCAACGTCAGCGTGGTGGGCGGGCTCGAGCGCGAGATTCACGTCGAGCTGCTGCCGGCGGCCATGGAGGCGCTGGGCGTGAGCCCCGACATGGTGATCGCGGCGCTGCGCCGCGAGAACCAGGACACGCCGGCCGGCCGCGTCGAGCGCGGCAACGCCGAGCAGCTGGTGAGGGTGCGCGGCCGGATCCGCGACCCGATGCAGTTCGCGAGCGTGGTGGTCGCGGTGCGGGGTGGCGCCGCGGTCCGGCTGGGTCAGGTGGCGCGGATCGAGGACACCCAGGAGGACGAGCGATCGTTCGCCGCGGTGGCCGGCCGGCGGGCGATCGGTCTGGACGTCCGCCGTGTGTCGGGCGCCAACATCGTCGAAGTGGCCGACGGGGTGAACCTTGTCGTGGCGCAGATCACGCCGGGCCTGCCGCGAGGCGTGGAGCTCAAGGTGATCCGCGACGACTCGCGCTGGACGCGCTCCTCGCTCGAGGACGTGGAGCTGGCGATGTTCCTGGGCGCCGGGCTCACGGTGCTGATCGTCTTCATCTTCCTGAACTCGTGGCGCTCCACCGTGATCACCGGGCTCACGCTGCCGGTGTCGGTGATCTCGGCGTTTCTGATGATCTACGCCATGGGCTTTACGATCAACACCATGACGCTGATGGCGCTGTCGCTGGCGATCGGCATCCTCATCGACGACGCCATCGTGGTCCGCGAGAACATCGTGCGCCACGTGGAGCGCGGGCAGGATCACCACACGGCGGCACGCGAAGGCACCAGCGAGATCGGCTTCGCGGTTTTCTCGACCACGCTCTCGATCCTGGCGGTGTTCGTGCCGGTGGCTTTCATGGGCGGCATCGTCGGGAAGTTCTTCTACCAGTTCGGCATCACCATCGCCTTCGCGGTGGCGGTGTCGCTGTTCGTGTCCTTCACGCTGGACCCGATGCTGTCGTCCATCTGGTACGACCCGCAGGCCGAGGGGCACGCCGAGCGCGGAGCGGTCGGCCGGCTTCTGGAGCGGTTCAACGGCGGCTTCAAGGGAGTGAGCCGGCGATACCGCGGGATCATCGCGTGGGCGCTGGACCACCGGGGGGCGACGATGGGGATCGCATCGGGCGCGATGGCAGGCGCGATCGCGCTGATGGCGGCCGGCGCGGTGGGAGGGCAGTTCATGCCCATCTCCGACCAGGAGGAGACGCAGGTCTTCTTCGAGACGCCGGTCGGCTCGTCGCTGTCGTACACCCGCGCCCGCGGCGAGGAGCTCGATCGCTTCGTGCGCGCCCGGCCCGAGGTGGCCTACACCTACCTCTCGGTGGGCGGCGACGAGCAGGGCAACGTCAACCAGGGCGCCATCTACGTGAAGTTGCGGCCGAGGCATGAGCGGGCGCTCACCCAGCAGCAGCTGGAGACGCAGCTCCGAGCCGCTTTCCGGGGCTTCCATGGCGTGACGCCGACGGTGCAGGCGCCCTCGATGGGCGGCGGGCAACTGCCGATCCAGATCAACGTCCTGGGGCCCGACGTGGGACGGCTCCAGCAGATCTCCGACGAGATGCTGGCGCTGGTCCGCACGGTGCCGGGCGCCGTGGAGATGCAGTCGAGCCTCGAGGGGCGGAAGCCGGAGTTCGTGGTCGAGGTGGACCGCGACCTGGCCGCCAACGTGGGCTTGTCGGTCGGGCAAGTGTCGGGCACGCTGCGCCCCATCCTCGCCGGGCAGCGCGCGACGACCTACGAAGACGAGACCGGTCTCGAGCACGACGTAGTGGTGCGCGTGGCAACGGAGTACCGGACCTCGGCGGCGGACATCGCGCGCATCCCGATCGCGACCAGCCGGACGGACGAGCGGACGCAGTCCGCGGTGATGGTGCCGCTGGGGCAGGTGGCGCGCATCGGCACCGGCTCGGCGCCGGGCGAGATCAAGCACCTGCAACTGGAGCGCATGGCCCGGCTCGAGGGGAACTACGAGGGGCGCTCGCTCACGGAGGTCATGAACGACATCCGGGTCAAGATCGCCGATGTCCAAATCCCGCCCGGCTACCGGCTCAACATCGGTGGCGAGTCGGCGGACTTCGCCGAGACGGTGGGCTACATCCTCGAGTCGCTGACGCTGGCGGTGGTGTTCATCTACCTCATTCTGGCGTCGCAGTTCGGCTCGTTCCTCCAGCCGCTGGCGATCATGCTGGCGCTGCCGCTCTCCATCATCGGGGTGTTGCTCGGCCTCATGGCGTGGCGCGACACGTTCAACATCATGAGCATGATCGGCATCATCATGCTCATGGGACTCGTGACCAAGAACGCGATCCTGCTGGTGGACTTCGCCAACAAGGCGCGCGAGGCGGGGAAGTCCCGGTTCGAGGCGCTGGTGGACGCCGGCGAGATCCGGCTGCGGCCGATCATCATGACCACGCTGGCGATGATCTTCGGCATGCTGCCCACCGCCCTCGCGCTGGGCGACGGCGGCGAGTTCCGCGCCCCGATGGCCCGGGCGGTGATCGGCGGCTTGATCACGTCAACGCTGCTCACGCTGGTCGTAGTTCCGGTCGTGTACACCTTCCTGGACGATTTCGGGGCGAAGGTGGTGGTGTGGATGAAGCGCGGGAAACCGGCGGAGGAGCGGGCGGAGGAGGCAGGCGAGGCGCCGGAGCCTCACGGCGTCCTGGCGGACTGACCTCCCGAGAGATCGGTCATCTTGGTCCTGCCGACGTAGGTGGTGGACGTCTCCTGGTCGTGGGCCGCGATGCGCTTGAGGACGATGGTGATGCGGTCCACCTGCTGAAGAGCCAGTTCTACGTTGGTCCGCGTCGCCGGCGATAGGGTGGCGCCGTCGAGCTTCAGCAGCTCGAGCTGGGTGCGGAGCGCCATCAGCGGGTTGTTCATCTCGTGCGAGATGGCGACAGTGATCTCGCCGATGGCGCCGCGCCGCTCGGCGAGCAGGACCTGGGCCTGCGCCTCGACCAGCGTGCGCTCGACCTGCTGGATCCGCAGCAGCCGGCTCAGGACCCGCGGCAGCATCTCCACGAACGCATCATCCTTGATGACATAGTCGTCGGCACCGAGGCGCAGGGCTTCGGCGGCGACGCGCTCGCTGCCGTACGCGGTGTTCACGATGACCGCGGCCGGGATCCTGCGCTGGCGCACCTCGCGCAGCACGTCGAGCCCGGTCATCGAGCCCTCGAGCTGGTAGTCGAGGAGGATGACGTCGGCGAGCGCCGCCTGGGCGAGGGCGTCGTGGCCCGTCTTGGCGACGCCGACGACCTCGGCGCCCGACGCCTCGACCAGCCGCCGTGCCAGCTTGGCCTGGGCCGTATCGTCCTCGACGATCAAGACCCGCGCCCGCGGCTGCTCAGCGGCGGAGAACGCCAGGGGTTGCGTCGGCCTCATTCCTCCACGAACTCCGCGACCACGCGCTCCGGGATAAGGCCGGCGCGATGGCCCTCGTCCAGCAGCCGCTGCACGGCAGCCCGGCCGCTCGGCCCGTAGTCCAAGGTGAAGTCGTTGACGTACATCCCCACGAACGTGTCGGTGCGCTCGGCGTCCATGCCTCGCGCGTACTGCTGCGCGTGCGCCAGCGCTTCGGCGCGGTGCTCGAGGCCGTACCCGATCGACGCGCGCAGGTCGCGCGAGACCGCCGCGATCAGCTCCTGGCCGAGGTTCTTGCGCACCACGTTGCCGCCGAGCGGCAGCGGCAGGCCGGTCTCCCTGTGCCACCAGTCGCCGAGGTCCTCCCAGAAGAATAGCCCCCGGTCGGCGAACGTCAACTGGCCCTCGTGGATGAGCAGGCCGACCTCCGCGCGCCCCTCCAGGACGGCATCCTCGATCAGGTCGAACGGGACGATCCTGGTCTCCACCAGGGGCTGGTAGAGGCGCAGCGTGAGGGCCGCGGTGGTGCGCTCCCCCGGGATCGCGACGAGCTTGCCCGCGAGCGCGTCCTGCTGCTGCGTCGGGGCCCGCTCCCGAGACACCAGGCGCGGCCCGTACCGGTCGCCGATGGACGCTCCGTGCGGCAGGAGCGCGTAGCGCTCGTGCAGGTAGGCGTAGGCGTGGAACGATACGGCGGTGATCTCCAGCTCGCCCGCCAGGGCGCGCTGGTTGAGCGATTCGATGTCGGCCAGCTCGTGCTCGTATTCCCGGTCGCCGGTGTCGATCTTCCCGGTCGCGAGCGCCCAGAACATGAATGCGTCATCGGAATCGGGGCTATGCGCGACGCGGATACGGGGCATCTTACGGACGGCTCGAAGCGGCCATCGCGCGCTGGGCGTCGTCCCGCGTCTGACCGAGCACCGTCGCGTGCTGCTCGTATTCCGGCAGGTTCTTGGCGCGCTCGGTGGTGTAGTTGTCGAGGAACCCGCGGAACGCGGCGCGGGTGGCGGCGGTATTCCCTTGAGCCTCCGAGGCTCGCACTTTGAGGTACCAGCCGAAGAGATGGGTGCGGGATTTCCGCTGGATGCTGTCGGCCTCGGCTAGCGCGCTGGCCGGGTCACCCGCCGCAAGCTCGATCAGGCCGATGTGAAGTCGCGAGTCGATGTCGAGCGTGTCGAGGTTGGCGTAGGCCTGGACCCCCATTGCGGCGAAGAACCGCACCTGCGCCGTGTCGCCGCTCTCGTGGGCCTGCATGATTCGGTTGAAGAGCCGGTCGGCGGCCTCCCGCGGCGTCATCTGCGAGAGGTCGGTGGTGCCCTGGCCGGGAGCGCCGGCGAACGGGGCGGCCGCCGCGCCGGTGTCGGCTGCCGGCTGCCGGCGCGTGACTACGACGATCACCGTGACGAGGAGCGCTACCACCGCGATCCCCGCGACGATCCAGGGGAGCCGGTCCCCGGCCTGCGCGGCGCCGCCCCCAGGCCGCGCCGGAGCACCGGCCGACGGCGCGCCGGACGTCGCACCGCACTCCGGGCAGAACTTGGCGCGGGCGGAGAGCTTGGCGCCGCAGGACGGACAGGGACGGTTGCCGAGGGGCACGCCGCATTCCGAGCAGAACTTGCCCGAGGTCTGGGCCCCGCAAGCGGGGCACTTGACAGTGGCAGAGGGTGTCATTCCTGAAAGCTAGGCAACGAAACGGATGGGCGCCAACGCTCGCGGCTCTGTTGCTGTCCGGGGGGCTTGTTACAGCCGCCGCGCCCGCGCATGGCCAGACGGGCGCGATCCGCGGTACGGTGCGCGGCCCCGGGGGCGAGCCGCTCAGCTCGCCCGCCGCGACGCTCCCGGCCCTCGGCAGGCGCACCCTTGGCGATTCGCTCGGCGTCTTCGTCCTCCGCGATGTGCCGGCGGGCGCGTGGCGGGTCCAGGTGCGCCGCGTCGGTTTCCGGGAGGGCGCACTAACTGCGATCGTGCGGCCGGACGAGACCACTGAGGTCGTGTTCCAACTCCTGACGGAGCCCATCACCGTCTCCCCGGTCACGGTCGTCACGCGGGCCCCGGAGCGCGCCCGCTTCGAGGACGAGGCGCAGGTCTCCACGCGGTCCCTCGACATCCGCGACATCCGCGCGGTACCCGGCTTCGCGGAATCCGACCTCATGCGCACCGTTCAGTTGTTGCCCGGCGTGGTGTCCCGCAACGACTACTCCGTAGGCCTCAACGTCCGCGGCGGCGACGCCGACCAGAACCTCGTCCTGCTCGACGGGCAGGTCGTCTTCAATCCGTTCCATCTGGGCGGGCTCCTCTCGACGTTCGCCGATGACGCTATCGAGGGACTCGACTTCATCGCCGGCGGCTTTCCCGCCCGCTACGGCGGGCGCCTATCGAGCGTGCTCGACGTGGCGGAGCGGACCGGGTCGACGAGCCGGGTGCGCGGGTCGGCATCGGTGTCGTTGCTATCCTCGAAACTCCACCTCGAGGGCCCGCTGCCGAAGCAGGCCGGCAGCTGGATCATCGCGGGACGGCGCACCTACGCCGACCGGGTCGTGGACGCATTCAGCTCCTCGACCTTCCCATATCACTTCCAGGACCTCATCGGGCGAGTGTCGCTGTCGCGCTTCGCGGGTGGAGTGCTGTCGGCTTCGGGCTTCGCCAGCGGAGACTACTTCAACTTCATCCTGACCGAGGCCAGCACGGGGCAGCCGGAGCAGTCGTTCCGATTCGACTGGGGGAATCGCGCCCTGGGCGCGACTTGGCGGCGGCCGATCGGCGGGAGCGCCCTGCTCACTCAACGGGCGGGCGGAAGCAGTTTCTTCGCCGATATAGACGTAGGGCCCGGCCTCTTCCTCTTCCAGAACCGGGTGCGGCGGCTCGCGCTATCGGGTGACCTGGAGGTGCGCCGCGCGCGCCACGTCCTCGGCGCGGGCTACGTCCTCGAGCGGCACGACATCACTTACCTCGCGACGTCGAGCGATCTCGAGGTGGACCTCGCGCGACTCACGTACCGACCCACGGCGCTCGAGCTCTACGCGGAGGACCAGTGGCGGGCCCGGCCGTGGCTGCTGCTCCGGCCCGGGCTGAGGCTCACGAGGGCGGGGGATTTCACCGGTCTCGCGCCTCGCTTTTCGGCGAAGGCGTTCGTGAATCCGAACACCGCGATCACGCTCTCGGGTGGAAGGTACTTCCAGTACATCCACTCGCTGCGCCAGGAGGAGATCCCCATCTCGCTGTTCGAGTTCTGGGTGGGGACCGATTCGGTCGTGCCGGTGAGCAGCGCCGACCAAGCGATCCTCGGTGCGGAGCGGTGGTTCGGCGAGGGGCTGTCGTTCTCCGCGGAGGTGTACTGGAAGGAGATGCGGAACCTGGTGGACGGCAACCCGGAGGAGGATCCGGGCGTCGTCGGCGACGAGTTCTTCACCGCGCGCGGCACGGCCTACGGGTTCGATCTCTACCTCAGGAAGACGACGGGGCGCTTCACCGGATGGGTGTCGTACACGCTGGGCAAGGTCACGCGGACGGTGGACGACACGGGTGAGCGGTACGCACCGGCGCAGGACCGCCGGCACACCTTCAACGCGGTGGCGAACTTCGCCGGCCCGCTCGGGGCGCGCTGGACCGCGCGCTTCGGGTACGGCTCCGCGCTGCCCTATACCGGGATCGCGGGGCAGTGGATACACCGCTTCTACGATCCGGGGCGCAACATCTTCATCGGCGCGTTCACCGAGCCGTATCGCACGGCGCGCAACACGCTCCGCTATCCCGCCTACTCGCGCCTGGACCTTGCCGCGCGCTGGAGCTTCGGGTGGTTGGGCGCCCGCTGGAATCCGACGGCGTCACTGCTCAACGCGTACTCGAGGACGAACGTGTTCACGTATTTCTATGACTACACCGAGAACCCGCCGGTGAGACGGGGGTTCTCGCAGTTCCCGCTGCTGCCGACCATCGGGCTCGAGGTGGAGTTCTGATGAGCACTGATCGGGCGGGACGCGCAGTAGTCGGCAGACGCGCAGACGCGCAGCGGTCGGCAGCGTTCGGTCGTCAGGGGCGCGCTGACTGTGTGCTGCCTACTGTCCACCACTGCGCGTCTGCGCGTCTGATAACTACTGTTGCCATCGGCCTGCTGACTGCCAGCTGCAAGTTGCAGGAAGTTACCATCCCCCTCGGCGAAGAGGTCGTGGTCGTGCAGGGAGTCCTGACTCTCGATACCAACGCGGCTGCGCAGTACATCGTCGTCGAGCGCTCCATCACCGGTACCATGCAGATCCCCGACCAGGACTCGCTTCGAGGGCCGCCGCGGCCGCCGCTCCCCATCTCCGGCGCTTCGGTGGTCGTGACGCGCGACGACGGAGACTCGGTGCTTTTCGCCGAGATCGCCGACACGCTGGGTGTGTACCGCCTCGACAGCGCGGCAGCGACGGGCTTCCTCGCCGCGGGGCGCGTCTATCGGCTCCGGGTCGCGACGCCGGACGGAAGGGTCGTCACCGCGCGCACCCGCATGCCGGACTTCCCGGTCGTCACCGGGATCCCCGCGAACGGCGCGGTGTTCAACCGCGACCGCGACACGCTCGCGGTGACCTGGAGTGGAGCGGCCGGGACCAAGGGCGTCTTCGTCCAGGTGCGCCCGCGCGATCTCCAGCGCCGGCTCACGCTGCTCCTCTTCACCGACTCGACCAGCTTCCGGGTGGCCGGAAAGTTGCCGCTCCCCTTCGAGTCCGACACCATCGCGCCGTGGGTCTGGGTGGCGGGCAGCCGCGAGACGTTCACGGTGGCGGCGATGGACACCAACTTCTTCGGCTTCTTCAGGACCGGGAACGACCCCTTCACCGGGAGCGGGTTCATCAATACGGTGGAGGGCGGCCTGGGCGTCTTCGGCTCCATGGCCCCGGTGAACCGGACCTACTCCGTGCATGGCGATGTGGACCACCCGTACGAGGGCCGTTACCAGCTGGACTACACGCCGACGAATGGCGGGCGAGCCTTCACCGCGCAGCTCGACCTGTACGTCAACCGCGACCGACCGCCAATACTGATCAACGCCATCGGCAACGTCACGCAGGGCTACTTCTCGGGCGGACAGCCGCTCGAGGCGGCGGGCCGGATTCTCAGCGCCGGCGGGATGAGCCTCTGGGTGATCGACACCGAGACCAGCGCCGCGCAGCCGCGCATCCTCCTCCTCGGCGACATCGACCCGGCCGGAACGGCAGGCGGCATCGTGCGGGACCGGGACGGCGCGGACATCGGCACGTATACCCTTACGAGGCTGCCGTAACCCGTTCGCGCCCTGCCGCCCTAGCCGTCCTGCCGCACCGCCGCCTGACCATCCGTCGTGTCCTGCGCGTCGGTGCGTCTGTGCGTCTGTCATCCCTGCGCGTCTGGCGCGTCTGCGCGTCTGCCAACTAGCTTGTGTCCATGTCCCTCGTCTCCCAGGCCCGCCGGCAGGCCGGCGAAGTCATTGCGAAGCACGTCAACCAGATCGCGCAGAACTGGCGCGACGCCGTGCGCGCCGACCAGCAGATAGAGGGCGACGACAAGCTTCCCGACCTCCTCCTCACCAACCAGGTCCCGGCGCTTCTCGCCGACATCGCCCACACTCTCGTGGTTGGCGACGAAGGCCCATCGTCGGAGATGTCGATCTCGCGCCGGCGCCGGGGACTGCGCTTCGGCAAGCTGCGCGGCCTGGCCCGCTACGACGCGTCGGACCTTTACCGTGAGTTCCGGCACTTGAGGCACGCGATCTGGCGGCTGCTCCGCCGGGAGCTGGATTGGAGCCGCGGCGACGCCTTCGAGGTGATGCTGGCGATCGACCAGTACCTGGACGAGGTCATCGGCGCGAGCCTCCGCGGCTTCTTCGAGGCCTCCGAGCGCACCGGCGCCCGCGCCTCCGGCGATGTCGACGTTGGTGGGGAGGGCGGCGACTAGCCGCCTCCCCCTTCCGGCCCCTATCCACGGAATCCTCCATCGCCTTCCCCTGGATCCAGCGGGCTACCCACATGGGCCAGCTCGCCCGCGGCGAGACCCGGTGGGAGGTCTACCTGGAGGCCGAGCACGTTCCCGACGAAGGCATCGTTCGCGGCCGCATCCACTTCGTTCACGGCGACCGGCACCGTCAAAGTGCCTGGATCTTCCTCGAGAGGTCGCAGAAGGAAGTGCAGGAACGGTTCAACGATTTTTCCGCCAATGAGTTGTGGAGTCTGGTAGAGTCCCTGGGGCCGTAGCAGGTGGAAGGTGACAGGGTTCGGTAGAGTTCTGTCGCCTGTCTCCTTCCCCCTGCCAGCCGCTGCAACTCTGCAACCCTGCAACTCTGGCTCGGACGCCACATCACCCGTTGCGTGGCCGCATCAGAAATCGTGCACATCCCGCACATTCTTTAGTGCCAAACCGCAGAAAAACCTCATCTCCAGCCGTCTCTGCCCCTTTCTCTGCTTGGCACGCCCATTGCGCTTGACACTCCTGCACCTCGTCGATAGTTTGGCGCCTTACCCAACCCGGACCCCAGCCATGACGGCTACCATGCCCCCGAAGACAGCCAGTAAGAAGAGCACCGCCAGGACCTCCGCCTCCCCTGCCGACGTCGTCAGGAAGGCGCGCGACGCTGGTGTCCAGGTAGTGGACGTCCGATTCACGGACCTGCCCGGCACCTGGCAGCACTTCTCGATCCCGCTCAAGGAGCTCGACGAGGAGAAGTTCGAGGAGGGCCTCGGCTTCGACGGCTCGAGCATCCGCGGTTTCCAGGCCATCAACGAGAGCGACATGCTCCTGATGATGGATCCCGCGACCGCCTTCGTGGATCCATGCCTCAAGGTCCCCACGCTGGCCATCGTGTGCGACATCAAGGACCCGATCACCGGCGAGCGCTATTCGCGCGACCCTCGGTTCATCGCGCAGAAAGCCGAGCAGCACCTGATCGAGAGCCGCATCGCGACGACTTCTTACTGGGGCCCGGAGGCTGAGTTCTACGTCTTCAACTCGGTGCGGTTCGACCAGAACGCGCACGAGGGCTACTACCACATCGATTCCGAAGAGGGGATCTGGAACTCGGGGCAGAACGGTTCGCCGAACCTCGCGCACCGGCCGCGGCACAAGGAGGGCTACTTCCCGGTGCCACCGGTGGACAAGCAGCAGGACCTGCGCTCGCGGATCATGCTGGCGCTGATCGAGTCGGGCATCGATGTCGAGGTGCAGCACCACGAGGTGGGCACCGCGGGGCAGGCCGAGATCGACATGCGCTACGACACTCTGGTGCGCATGGCCGACAAGGTCATGATGTACAAGTACATCGTGAAGAACGTGTGCCACGATCACGGCTTCACGGCCACCTTCATGCCCAAGCCGCTCTTCGGGGACAACGGCTCGGGGATGCACGTCCACCAGAGCCTCTGGGATGACGGGGAGAACCTGTTCTTCAACCCGAAGGGCTACGCCGGGCTGTCGGACCTGGCGCGCTTCTACATCGGCGGGCTCCTGAAGCATGCGCCGGCGCTCCTGGCCTTCGCGGCGCCGACCACCAACTCGTACCGCCGGCTGGTGCCGGGCTTCGAGGCGCCCATCAATCTCATTTACTCCCAGCGCAACCGCTCGGCGATCGTGCGCATCCCGATGTACTCGAAGGCGCCCAAGGCCAAGCGGCTCGAGTTCCGCGCGCCCGATCCGTCGTGCAACCCGTACCTCACCTTCGCGGCGCTGCTCATGGCGGGCCTCGACGGCGTGCGCAACCGTATCGAGCCGCCCGCGCCGATGGACAAGGACCTCTACGAGCTGGAGGGTGCGGAGAAGCGGCGGGTGAAGAACACGCCGGGGTCGCTGGCCGAGGTGCTGGCCGCGCTCGAGTCCGACCACGATTTCCTGCTCAAGGGCGACGTATTCACTTCCGATTTGATCGAGACGTGGATCAGCTACAAGCGGGAGAAGGAAGTGAAGCCCATGGCGCTTCGGCCGCATCCGTACGAGTTTTTCCTCTACTATGACGCCTAGGCAGCACGGCGGCACGAAGTCGGGCGCGGTGATCGCCGCGCCCGTTTCGTCCAAGGCGGCGGTGCGGGCCACGCTGCCCCTGACCCGCGACCCGGAGTATGGCGCGCTCCTCGAGGGCAAGCGCATCACCAAGGCCGACATCCTGGCCATGGTGGACCGGCTCGACGTGCGCTTCCTCCGGCTCCAGTTCACCGACATCCTGGGCATCAACAAGAACGTCGAGGTGCCGCGGAGCCAGTTCGAGAAGGCGCTCGACGGCCAGATCATGTTCGACGGCTCGTCCATCGAAGGGTTCGTGAGGATCGAGGAGTCGGACATGCTGCTCTGCCCGGACCTCGACACCTTCCGGATCTTCCCCTGGGCCGCGGAGGACGGGCTGGTCGCGCGGCTCATCTGCGACATCTGCAACACCGACGGCACGCCGTTCGTGGGTTGCCCTCGCTCCGCCCTCAAGCAGCAGATCGCGCGCGCGGCGAAGCTCGGCTACGAGATGATGGCCGGGTGCGAGGCGGAGTTCTTCCTCTTCTACAAGGACGCTCAGGGCGAGCCGACGACGGTCACCCATGACGTGGCCGGCTACTTCGACGTGGGACCCACGGACCGCGGCGAGCAGGCGCGGCGGCTCATCGTCGCGGACCTCGAGGAAATGGGCTTCGAGGTGGAGGCGGCGCACCACGAGGTGGCGCCGGGGCAGCACGAAGTGGATTTCAGGTACGCCGACGCGCTCAAGACCGCGGACGATCTCGCGACCTTCCGTCTGGTGGTCCGCAGCGCCGCCGAGCGGTACGATCTGGTGGCGACGTTCATGCCCAAACCCATCTTCGGGCAGAACGGCTCGGGGATGCACACCCACCAGAGCCTCTTCAGGGACGGGAAGAACGCCTTCCACAACCCGAAGGGGCAGTGGGAGCTGTCGAAGGTAGCGCTCCACTACATCGCGGGGCTGCTGGAGCACGCGCGCGGCTTCTGCGCCGTGACCAACCCGCTGGTGAACAGCTACAAGCGGCTGGTGCCGGGCTACGAGGCGCCGGTGAACGTGGCGTGGAGCATGAAGAACCGTTCGCCCCTGGTGCGCATCCCGGATCGGCGTGGCACGGGGACCCGGTGCGAGCTGCGCATGCCGGACCCTTCGGCGAACCCGTACCTCGCGCTCGCGGTGCAGCTCGCGGCGGGGCTGGACGGGATCGAGAAGGGGCTCGAGCCGCCGGAGCCGGTGAACAAGAACATCTTCAAGATGACCTATCGCGAGCGGCGGCATTACCGCATCGACGACCTGCCGAGGGACCTGCACGAGGCGCTGGACTGCCTGGAGAAGGACGAGGTGGTGATGGCCGCGTTAGGCGAGCACATCGCGGGGCGGTTCGTTGAGGCCAAGCGGGCGGAGTGGCAGGAGTACATCATGCAGGTGAGCGAGTGGGAGGTGAGGCGGTACCTGGGGACTTACTGACGCGCCGGTCGTGGCGTGGCAGGTCATGCCGGCGGCACCCTCTACACCGACGCCGGCCCCATGCCAGGCGCGCTCGACGTGCTCGCGGATCTCGAACGGCGCGGCATTCCCGGCTAGATGCCGCGGCGGCGGCGCTCCTCGCGCAGGGCCTCGAGCTCCAGAAGCGCCTCGAGGTCCTTGCGACGACCGGCGGCCTTCTTGGAAGCTATCAGCGCGTCGAGCGCTAGCACCCGCACGGGAACGCCCGTGAGCGAGGCCGGCACCGACGCCGCCTCGACAGCCGAGTACTCGCCAACGCCCGCGACCCGATCCATCACATCGAGATCGCCGAAACTGGTCGTCAGGGTCAGCACCGGACAATCTCGTAGCGTTCGCGCGTCCATCCAGAAGGGAAGTTCCGGCTCCACTCCGCGCAGGTAGGCGTTCCAGCCGGCCAGAACTCCTGCAAGTCGCTCGCGGTTCTCAGGCGTCGGCTCGTAACAGATGTCTACGTCCGCGGTGATGCGCGGCGAGCCGTGGACGTTGGCAGCCAGGCCTCCCACGACCACATAGCGGATCGTGGCCGCATTCAATCCCGCCAGGATCTCGGGGAGGCGCATCGTCATCGTAGCGTTCCTCGGATCTCGCTCAGGAACGCCATATCCTCACTCACCATCCTGAGCCGTTCCTCGGGATTCCTGCGCAACGCGGAGTCGATGAGCGTTACGTCCACCCCGTACTCCTTCGCCCGCTGGACGGCGCTCTTCCTCTTCCGGTTCCGGCGGCCGCGCAGGCGCTCACCATACTTGTTGATCGCGAGCGCGAGGTTGGCCCCGTAGGTCGTGAAGAACCGCGGCAGCTCGACGCAGAGAGTGACGCCGCCCGGCGACTCTCGGCTCCAGGTGCCGGTCATTTCGGTTCCCGCGAGGATCTCCCCCGCCAGTGGCCAGGCGTCGAGGAGCGGCATGCCCGAGCCTTCGGCGAGAAAGCGGGCGAGGGCCAGGCGACGGGCGAGCGGTTCGGAATAGGCGCGCCGCACCTTGAGCCGCGACCGCGCGTTGAGCACCCAGCGCGGTGTGGCGGCGACGGCGACGGCGAACTGGCCCAAGGTCATGTCAAATAAGTATCGCAACAATACCTATTTGTCAAGCGCCGATGGCAATTGAGTATTGAAGCGATACGTATTTAGGTGATGCGGTATGTCTCGGGCGAGGGCCGAAGCGGCCGGAGCAGCCAGTAGGGCCGCCGCATGCCTCCGGGGCCCGGCGCCGGCCGCGCCAGCTTCAGCCACTCCTGGTAGACCTCGTGGCTCTTCGCCGTGTCCACCACGATGTCGCCTTCCTGGTCGTCCGCCTCGGCGCGCCTGACCCGCACCTTCTGGTGCCACGCGTGCGCGCCGCTCACCGGATCGGGATGCACCGCGAAGGTCAGGTTCTGGTGCACGCCGGCGCTCTGCCACCACACCCGCGAACTATCGCGATCGTCGCTCGTCCACGACTCGACGCCGTGGAGCCGACGCATCCGCCACTTCCCATCGCCCTGCTCCTCGAGGCGCACCAACGCCGAGCTCCAGCGGTCCGTCCCCGACTCCTCCGCCACGCGCCACCGGCCCATGTGGTGCGAGCAGGCCACCACGCCCGGCCGCATTCCCTCCGTCACCCACGCGCGCACGACGAAGTGCCCGATCTCGGTCTCGACCCGAACGAGGTCGCCGACCTCCACGCCGAGCCGCTCTCCGTCCGTGGTGGCTATCCACAGCGGATTGCTGTGCGCGATCTCGTTCAGCCATTTCGCGTTCCCAGACCGGGTATGGATCAGGATCGGCAGACGGAACGTCGGCACCAGCGCGAACTCGCTCTTCGACGGGTCGAGCTGCCGGGGCGACACGTGGCTCTCCATCACCGTCGGGATCGCGACTTCCTTCCAGCCCCACGCCGCGAGCGTGGATGAGTAGAACTCGAGTTTGCCGGACGGGGTGGGGAAGCCGCGCTTGGGCGCGCCATCCACCATGACCCCCGCGGCGCGCCGACCCTGCGCGTCGGAGGGGGGAACGGGCATAGGTACGATGTTGGATGACGGCGGCGCGGCCTTCGCGGTGTAGACGCGGCCCGTGGTCTGGTCCACAACCGCCTCGGCCATCTCGTCCGCCGGGACATTCTGCTCGTGGCGCCCGTAGGCCGGTGACGGCACGTCGAACGAGGCGTACTTCCGCATGTACTCCATCGGCTGGAGCCCCTCGACCGCCGCTGCTTCCTTGAGCCCCGGCACCGAGTTCTCGAAGATCCAGCGGTAGTACTCGTCGATGCCGAGCTTCTGCCCCGGCCGGTACGGAGACTCGAAGTGTTTCCGGATGCCCATCGCGCCGTCGGGGTCGATGCGCCAGGACAGTTCGATCCAGAACTCGTTCTCCTCCCACACTTCGCCTGGGTTGGTGTCTCGCGTGTCGGTGACCGGCTCGCCGAGCCGCTCCTTGAGCGCGCGCTGCACCGGCTGCCGGAAACCCAGCCAGCTGCCGGCGTGGGTCTCGAAGCTCGCGAGGTCGTGGCGCTCGCTCCCCAGGCCGACCGGCAGCACGTAGTCGGCGAACCACGCGGTCTCGCTCCAGACGGGTGTCAGAGCCGCGTGGCGGCCGATGAGCTTCTCGTCGCGCAGCACCTCGATCCACGTGAATCCGTCGGGATTGGTCCAGACCGGGTTGTAGACGCGAGTGAAGTAGACGTCGAGCGTGCCGCGGCCTTCCTTGAGGAAGTGCGGCAACAGGAAGCTCATCTCGAAGAAGGCGAGCGGGTACTCCTTGGGCCACGTCAACTCGTTCCAATTCTTGGGGTGCGGCGGCCGCGCGTGCGGCGCGGGAACGAACTTGGTCCAGCTGTTCGGGATGGTGCCGCCAGGCGTGCCCACGGACCCGGTGAGCACATTGAGGAAGAAGAGGCACCGAGCCGTCATCCAGCCGCCGAGGTTGCCGGCCGCGGCGGCGCGCCAGGTGTGGGCGCTGAACGCGGAGCCTGCCCGGGCGATGGCGTGCGCCACCTCGACGACCGTCGCCGCTGGCACGCCGGACTCGGCCTCGGCCTGTTCGGGCGTGAAGTCCGCGTAGAGCCGCTCGAGTTCCGCCTCGAACCGCTGGAAGTCGAGGGCACCCTGAGGTCCCGCTCCCCGCTCCCCGCTCCCCATCTCCGTCAGGTACTCCTCCCAGTTCACCCACCGCCTAACGAACTCGCGGTCGTAAAGCTTCTCGCGGATAAGGACGTTCGCGATCGCCAGCAAAACCGTGGTCTCGCTGCCGGGGTAGGTGGGCAGCCAGTGGTCGGCGTGGGTAGCGGTGTTGGAGAGGCGCGGGTCCATCACGATGATGGTGGCTCCGCGCTGCTTGGCCTCGATGATGCGCTGGGCGTGGGGATTGAAGTAGTGGCCGCTCTCCAGGTGCGCGGAGATGAGGAGGATGCACTTCGCGTTGGAGTGGTCGGGGTTCGGCCGGTCCATGCCCATCCAGAAGGCGTAGCCCGCGCGCGCGCCGGCGGAGCAGATGTTGGTGTGGCTGTTGTGGCCGTCTATCCCCCACGCGGCGAGCACGCGTTCGGTGTAGCCGTCCTCCCCCGGCCGCCCGACGTGATACATGACGCTGGTGTGGCGGTTCTCGACGATCGCCTTGCGGATGCGCGCCGCGAGATCGTCGAGCGCCTCGTCCCAGCTGACGCGCTCCCACTTGCCCTCGCCGCGCGCGCCGGCGCGCTTCAGCGGATAGAGGATGCGCTCCGGGTCGTGGATCTGGTTCAGCGTGGCGGGGCCCTTGGCGCAATTGCGGCCGCGGCTGCCGGGGTGGCGTGGGTTGCCCTCGAACTTCTTCACGACCCGCGTTTCCTGGTCCACGTAGGCCAGGAGCCCGCACGCCGCCTCGCAGTTGAAGCACGTGGTCGCGACGAGGCTGTAGTGCCGTCCGCCCTCGACCCAGTCGGTCCAGCGCTCCTCGGGCGGGAACGCATTGAAGCCCTTCTGCATGCGTCCGTGGTCGGCGGGATGGAGGCTCGACGTCGCCGCCGGTGCGTCCGTGCGTCGGTGCGCCTGCGCGTCCGTGCGTCCGTGCGCCGGTGCGTCGGTCATGGTCATGAGATCGGTGGTCCTTGGCCGGCGAGGACGAGGGCGTGTCCGTAGAGCCAGAGGCCCGCCAGCGCGAGTGCGCCGGCGAGCGGGAACAGAGCGACGGGGCCGATGAGGAAGAGCGCCGCGGGCAGCGCGAATCCGCCGATCAGCGACGCGCGGAAGAGTGCCGCGTACCGGCCGCGCCCGAGGGCGCGGGCCGCCGCCGAGGCGTTGGGCGTGGGGTGCCAGCCATAGGCGTCAACGAGCGCCAGCACGGCGAGCGCTCCGAGGCCGGCTGACAACCAGGGCGCGAAGGGCGAGGTCTTCTGGGCAACGCCGAGTGCCGGCGCCGCGATGAAGAGCGCCGTCAGGGCGGCTGCCGGCGCGTGCAGCGCCAGATGGAAGTACAGGACCGGGCTCTGCCACAGGTCTCGCCCTTCGCACTGGGCGAACAGGAGCGCCGTGTAGACGGCGGTGATGAACGCGAGCACCGCGACCGGCCAGGCGAGAAAGTCCAGCACCCGCTCAGCGCCGAGCCACCTCGCGGCGATCCACGCGACCAGGCACGCGCCGAAGCCAGTGATGACGAAAGCGCCTCGCGCGAGCCAACTCCGCCACTGCGGGCGGACCAGGATCATCCAGAAACGCTCGGGCCGCTTGAGGTCGGCGACCAGCAATGCGCCCGTGAGCGTCAGGAAGAACACCGCGGCAAGCGGGGCGTACCACCTGAGCACCGGCCCGCCCGGGTCGTATCCCGCGATGCGGGCGACCGCCAGAACGAGGGCGGCGCCTGCCGCCAGGCTCTTGGTCCAGATGTACGATGAGACCTTCCATCCCCAGGTGCGCTGGCGCGGCACGTCGTAGGAGACCCGGGCGGGCAGCGCGGCCGGGCGGCCGGGCGGTACCTGGGCATCGCGGTGCCCCGGTCGGCCTACCGTCCTGCCGTCATGCCGCCGTTCCGCCCACATGTACAGGT
Source organism: Gemmatimonadales bacterium (assembly GCA_030697825.1). Taxonomy (NCBI): domain Bacteria; kingdom Pseudomonadati; phylum Gemmatimonadota; class Gemmatimonadia; order Gemmatimonadales; species Gemmatimonadales bacterium. The sequence goes on from JAUYOW010000138.1 coordinate 24,929, forward strand.
CCTCGTGATGCGCGGCGAGCGGGTCCAGCGTCGCCTCGTGCGCGCCGATGTAGAACGCCTTCGGCTTCGTCCTTTGCTCGGGTCGGCGCACCGTCACCTTCTTCTCGGCCAGCTCTCGGCTCACCTTGCTCGACGGGTCGTCCAGGTCGCCGAAGATGAGCGCCTCCACCGGGCAGACCACCACGCACGCGGGCAGGAGGCCCACGTCCACGCGGTGCGAGCAGAAGTTGCACTTGGCCGCGGTGTTCGAGTCGGGGTCCATGTAGATGGCGTCGTACGGGCAGGCCTGCATGCACGCCTTACAGCCGATGCAGAGGTCCTCGTCGAAGTCCACCAGGCCGTCGGGCCGCTGATGCATGGCGGTGACCGGGCAGATCTCGACGCAGGGCGCGTCCTCGCAGTGGTTGCATCGCAGCACCGCGAAGTGGCGCCGCACCTCGGGGAACGTGCCGACGTCCACGTTCTTCACCCAGGTGCGGAAGACGCCCACGGCCACATCGTTCTCGGACTTGCAGGCCGTGGTGCAGGCGTGGCAGCCGATGCACTTGGTCTGGTCGATGACCCAGGACCAGCGGGTCACCGGGTACTCTCCGGCGCCGCCACCGTCACCGAAGGATGTCCCACCACATCTTGATGGCCACCGCCGCGATGATCACCGCCAGGATCCACTTCAGTTGGGTCGCGCGCAGCTTCCGGCTGGTGGCGGCCCCCAGCTGCGCCGCCGGCAGCGCGCCGGCGACCAGCGCCAGGGCCGGCCACCCCGGGATCTGCCCCGTGAAGAGCTTGCCGGCGACGCCCATCAACGCGCCGGCCAGCACGACGGCCAGGGACGATCCCATGGCCGCGCGGGTCGGGATCCGCAGGACGTAGAGCATGAGCGGCATGAGGAGGAAGGCGCCGCCCGCGCCCACCGCGCCGGCCAGGACGCCGACCACGAGGGCCATGCCGAACCCGAGCGGCTTGCGCCACCGCTCGAGCGCCGCGCCGGCCGGCGACGGCTCGGGATTCCGCAGCGTGATCATCATGATCGCGGCGGCCGCGGCCATCGCCGCGAAGACGCCTTGGAGGACGTCGCCCCGGACCCAGCGTGAGCTGACCGCGCCGGCCAGGGAGCCGATCATCATGCCGGCGCCGAGCGTGGCCACCACGCGGCGGTCCACCATCCCCTCGCGGTAGTGGCCGGCGACGCCGGATGCGGCGGCGGCCAGCACCTGCACCATCGTAACTCCGGTGATGTCGTGCATGGTGAGCCGGCCGACGCCGAGCAGCGGAGGCACGTAGACGAGGAGCGGGACCATGATGATGGCCCCGCCCACGCCTACCAGGCCGGCAAGAAAGGCGCCGCCCGCCCCCAGGACGACCAGGGTGGCGAGAAGCGGGTCGGAGTGGAGGACGAGGAACACGGCCGCGATCCAGGCGAAGACGAGCGCGGTCGCGGGCTCGAGGATGGCCTCCAGCGCGCGGTTGGGCAGCGGCCGGGGTTCGAGTTCGGTAGTCACGAAAAGGACATCATACGCTTGCGCGGGCCTCGGCGCTCGGGTTTCGTCTCACCATTCGTCGGTCGCCGCGTACCTCAGCGCGCGTCGCCGGACCACGCCCCCTCGTGTTCCAGAAGCCATTCCTTCACGGGCAGCCCGCCCCCGTACCCGCCCAGGGAACCGTCGCTCCGGAGGACGCGGTGGCAGGGGACGACGATCGCGACCGGGTTGTGGTGCAGGGCGTTCCCCGCGGCGCGAGAAGCGCGCGGGTTGCCGGCGCGGGCGGCGACCTCAGTGTACGTCAGCACCTTCCCCACGGGGATACGCGCCGTCTCGCGCAGCACCTTGCGGCTGAATCCGGACACGTCGCTCAGGTCCACCCGCACGTCGAAGTCGAGCCGCTCGCCGGCGAAGTATCGGTCCATCGCTCGCCGCACGTCGTCGAGATCGTCGGACCTGATGATCGGGCGGTCGCCGTACCGGTCGAACAGTCGCTCGACGAAGATCGCCTCGTTCTTCACGAAATCGAGCCGGCGGAGGCCCTTCTCCCCGGCCGCGAGTCCGATCACGCCGACCGGAGTGTCCTCCATCATCGAATAGCGCATGGGTTCTCCGCGGCGGCCGGTCAGCTGCTCGAACGCGCCCAGGACGATGTGCTCCACGGCACGACGCTCGGCGGCGGTGATGGTAGTCATGCGACCTCCAGGCGCAGCTTCTTGGTCGCCTGATAGACGTTGGCGCGCGCGGCCTCGGCCGTACCGCCCAGCCGCCGCGCGATCTCCTCGTAGTCCAGCTCGTCCGCGATGCGCAGCGTGAGCGCCTGCCGCTGCCGCTCCGGCAAACCCGCGACTGCGCTCCACAGCGCGGCCCGCCGCTGCTCCGTTCGCTCGGTCCGTCCGTCGGTGTCCGAGCTCAGCGCGCCGTCAGCCTCGCGCGCGTGGCGCTCCAGGGCGCGCCGCTCGCGGACCTGCGACCTCAGATGGTTGAGCGAGGTGTTGGTCGCGATGCGGTACAGCCAGGCGCGCACGTTCGCGCCGGGCCCCAGGCGCGTGAGCGCGCGGTGGGCGCGCAGCAAGGTCTCCTGGAGCAGGTCCTGCGCCGCGTCGTCGTCGCGGACGATGCGCCGGATGTGCCGCGTCAGCTCGATGCCGTATTGAGCCAGGAGATGCGCGGCTCGCTCGTTGGATGTCATCGGTTATGAGACACCATAGGCTGGGGGAACGTGAAAAAGGGGGAGCGGGGAGCGGTACCTCCCGGTGCCCATCGCGGCATTCGAGTGCTGCGACGGGCCACCGAAGGTACCGCTCCCCGCTCCCCGCTCCCCGTCTCCCATCGTCACCACGACTCCGCGATTCCCCGCGCCACGTGGTCCGCGATCGCCATGATGGTGATCATCGGGTTCACGCCGCTCGACGTCACGAAGGCGCTCGCATCCGCCACGTAGAGGCTTTTCAGCTCGTGCGTCTCACCCGTCTCGCCGATCACGCTCCGGGCCGGATCCGAGCCCATCGCGCAGCTCGCCATCTGGTGGAAGGAGATGTATGACATCCGGCACTTGGTGTAGCCGCGGCCGTCCATCGTGTCGCACAGGCGATCCAGCCAACCGCTCTCGCCCGTCGTCACGCGCACCGGCGGCTGCTGGATCGAGAAGATCTCGGTGGCCCCGGCCGCGGCCAACACTTCGGCGGCGCCCCGCAGCCCGGATCTCAAGTGCCCGACGTCGTGGTCCGAGAGGTCGTAGTGAACCCGCGGGATACCGTCGCGGCCCGTCGCCACGCGGCCGGCATCGCGGTCTCTGAGCAGCAGGCCCACGATGCTGGAGTGCGAGAGCCGAGCGAGCGTCGCCTTGTGCGCGGCCGGCCCCTCCCAACCGAAGGCGCTGGCGGGCAAGGCGAAGTGGACGGGAACGGTCTCGAACTTCGTGCCGTAGCCGTCGCCCTGGTCCGAGAACTGATCGGAATAGCGGGTCTGGATGGCGCCGGTCCAGGGCTCCACCCGCTCCTTGAAGACGCCGACCAGCGCCGTGGCCGGATGGAGCCTGAGACCTCGGCCGATGCCGGGATTGGTGAGTCCGGAGCGCGCCAGCAATCCTGGTGTCTTCACCGACCCGCAAGCCGCCACCACTACCCGGGCACGGACGGTAAGCGTGACGGTGCGGCCGTCCGCCGTGCGCACCTGGCCTACGGCGCCGGTGGCGCGGCCATTCTGCTCCAACACGCGCTCCACGTCGCACCGCACCACGAATCGCGCGCCGCACCCAGCCGCATCGGTGAGGTAGGTGGCGGCGGTCGAGTTCTTGGCACCGTGCCTGCACCCGTAGCCGCAGTACCCGCACTCGGTGCCCTGAAGGCAGTTGGTGACGTTCCGCGGGATCGGGTCCACGTGCCAACCCATGGCGCGACAGCCTCGCTCGAGGATCTGGTCGCGGACCCCCGGCGTGGAGTAGCGCGTGTTCACGTCCAGTCGCGCGCTCACCCGCGCCAGCGACTCGACGAAGCGAGGGCTCGAGAAGAGCGAGAGGCCGGAGCGCGCGTCCCACTCCGCGCGCACCCTCTCGGGAAGCGGGAAGCTGGTGGTGTAGTTGATGATGGTGCCGCCGCCCAGGCCAGTCCCGGCGAGGATGGGCATCGAGCCGCTCTGGGTCATGAGCAGCCCATGGTCGAGGTAGTACTCGCCGAGCATCTCGCCCTCGACCTGGGTGAATCTGGACGGGTCGGGATTCCCCCCCTTCTCCAGGACGACGACGCTCTTCCCCGCCTCCGCGAGCAGCCCCGCCACCACGCCGCCGCCGGCGCCGGATCCCACCACGACCACGTCGCACTCCAGGGTCGTGTCCCGGTCGATCGTCTCGACCCGAAGCGGCGCGGGGAACGAATCGGGCATCGGGAGAGGCCCCGGGTAGCCTGCCGCGCGCCAGGCGGGGTGCCCATTGCCGTCCCGTGGGAACGCGTAGTAGCAGA
>JAUYOW010000139.1 GCA_030697825.1 Gemmatimonadales bacterium
CGCCAGGCCGCAAGGTCGGTCATCATGGCCCGGTTAGTTACGGTGCCGGCGGCCCGGCGTCAACTCGCGACTGAAGTCAACGTGCGACGAAAAGGGGGCGTAGCCGCCCCCTGGTCGCCATTCGTCCGGCCTACGGCCGGCCCGGCCTCGGCCCGAAGGGGCCAGGTCCCGGCCGCGCCTTGAGATCGATGATCGTGGTGGCGCCGTTGATGACCAGCGGGACGAACTGCGTGCCGTTGAACGACACGACCGCCGTGCGGGACGAAGTCCGGGTTTCACCGGTGAGGAACGTGATTGTGACGGTGGCGTCCTGCGTGATGGTGCCGGACAGCGGCCACGCCTCCTCCGTCTGCGGCACCGGCACGACTACGTTGTCGATCGTCGAGGAGGTAGTGGCTTCGATCACGCGGCCGTCGCCCCGGGGCCGCAGGCTGTCGCGGGGCGGACGCCCGCCGCGCGGCCCGCCACGGCCCACTCCCATCCCTCCACCCATCCCGGGACCGCCCATCCCCGGGCCAGCGCCCATGCCCGGAGCGCCCTTGCGGTAGCTCGTGCCGGTCCCGTTCCACGTCGCGGAGGTCTCCCCGCCGAGGAGGCCGCTCACGGTCAGGTCGCGCTCGTTGCGGATCGTCATCCCCCGCGCGTTACCGCTGTCACCGTTCGACGCCGACACTTCGAAGTTGATCGACGCCGTCGTGAGGCTGTCGTACGCGCTCTGCGCGATGCCGGCCTCGTCGAAATAGGTCACGGTGCGCGAGAAGGTCATGCCTTCGCGCTCCATTGGAGGGCACGGCATTGGGCCATCCGGCCCGCCCGGTCCACCGGGGCCGCCACAGCGCGAGCCGGAATCGACGGGCGAGGGGAAGAGGAGGCCTGGCAGGCCGAGGCCCGGAAGGCCCTGGCCGCGGAGCATGTCCAGGTGCTCGCCGACGGCGTCCGCGGTGAGGCTCGCGATCGCGGCGTCGGGATCGGTGAAGTTCGCGGCTACCGGGGCGGTGGAGTCGGCGCAGGCCGTCAGCGCGAGAAGCAGGACGGCGGCGACAGCGGCACGCCTGTGGTTCACGACCGGCATGACAGTCTCCCAGTCAGAGTCCGAAGGCCGAGGGTGGCCTCGTCAGTGCCCGGCGGCGTGCCGGACGTCGCCTACCAGACCGCCCAGCCCCGCGGAAGGTAACGCGCGCGGTCGACCCCCGTTACTTTCGGAACGGACCCCACGTCTCTAAGGGCAGGGAGCGTGGAGCCGAGCGATGGAGCGGTGGTGCGACGGGTGCTGGCTGGGGACGTGGAATCCTATCGGATCCTCGTCGAGCGGTACCGCATGGATTTCGGGCGGTACGCCGTTTCGCTCGTCGGTGATGGTGATGCGGCGGCCGACGCGGTCCAGGAGTCGT
>JAUYOW010000140.1 GCA_030697825.1 Gemmatimonadales bacterium
CCTCACGCAGCGCGGGATCGCGCGCCGCGGCAAGGAAGGAGTCCCGCACCGCGGTACGGATCGAGTCGCGCGCCAGCCGCAGTTTCTCGGCCGCGAGGTCGGCGATCTCGACCACCGTGAGCCCCTCGGGCACCGTGAACAGGAAATCGTGCGTGCGACCGGTCTCGAGCGCGCTCACGATCGTGTTCCACCGCTCGCCCTCGGGAAACTCGTAGAGCCCGGGCCGCACCCGACGCGCCATGCCGCGCATCCGGGCGTACATCCGGAACTTCCATGACGAGGTCACGATGTGGTGCGCTACCAGCGAATCGGTGACGGCGACCAGCGAAGATCCGCGCGGCACGTAGACGTTGGCCTTGATGGCGTTAGGCGCCGGCCCGCCACACCCGGCCAGAAGAGCCGCGAGCGGGAGCAGCCTAAGCGCCCGCATGGCTCCGCTGAGAATCGAGCCATGACTGGAGGATCGAAACGGCGGCCATCTGGTCGATGCGCGCGCGTGAGTCCTTGTCCTTCACGCCCGCCCGCCGCGCCGACTTGATCGCGTGCGCCGTGGAGAGCCGCTCGTCCACGAAGCTGACCTTCCGGCCCGAACGCGCCGCGATCGCCTCGCCGAACGCGCGCGCCTCGCGGGCCGAGTCACCCTCCTCCCCCTCCGGCGTGAGCGGCAGGCCGACGACGACGTCCGTCACACCGTGTTCTTCCGCGAGCGCGACGACTTTGGCCACCGGCGCGCGATGGTGCGCGCGCCGGCTCAGGGTCGTCAGAGGTTGTGCGATGAGACGGCTCGGGTCGGAGATCGCTACGCCGAAGCGCTTGGTGCCCCAGTCCACGGCGAGCGCCCGTCCCGTGCCTTGGGCGGCTGGCAAGGGTTACTCTACCCCTGGGCCATCGTCGCGTAGAACTCCTTGTTGTTCTTGGTCCGCTTGAGCCGCTCGAGCAGGAACTCGATCGCCTCCACCGGCGGCATCTCCGAAAGGAACTTGCGCAGCAGGTAGACCCGGTTGAGCTCGTCCGCCGCGAAAAGCAGCTCTTCCTTCCGGGTCGCCGAGCGGTTCACGTCGATCGCCGGCCAGGTCCGCCGCTCCGAGATCCTCCGGTCGAGGACGATCTCCAGGTTGCCGGTGCCCTTGAACTCCTCGAAGATCACCTCGTCCATCCGGCTGCCGGTCTCGATGAGCGCCGTGCCGACGATCGTCAGCGAACCGCCGCCCTCGATGTTGCGCGCCGCGCCGAAGAACCGTTTCGGCTTGTGCAGCGCGTTGGCGTCCACGCCGCCGGAGAGGATCTTCCCCGAGTGCGGCACCACCACGTTGTGGGCGCGCGCCAGGCGGGTGATCGAGTCGAGCAGGATCACTACGTCCTTCCCGTGCTCCACCAGCCGCTTCGCTTTCTCGATCACCATGTCGGCCACCTGCACGTGGCGGTCGGCCGGCTCGTCGAAGGTCGAGGAGATCACCTCGGCCTTCACATTCTCCTCCATGTCCGTCACTTCCTCGGGCCGCTCGTCGATGAGCAGCACGATGAGGACGATCTCCGGATGGTTCTCGGTGATCGAGTTGGCCAGTTTCTGGAGGAGGATCGTCTTGCCCGCCTTGGGCGGGGAGCTGATCAGGGCGCGCTGGCCCTTGCCCAGCGGCGCCAGTATGTCCAGCACCCGCATCGAGACGTCGCCGTCCTTGCGTTCCAGCCGGATCCGCTCGTCCGGATAGCGCGGCCGCAGGTTGTCGAACGCGATGCGGTGCTTGGCCTTCTCCGGCTCCTCGAGGTTCACGACCTCGACCTTCAGCAGCGCGAGGTAGCGCTCGCCCTCTTTGGGCGGCCGCACCTGGCCGAGCACCGAGTCGCCGGTGCGCAGGTCGAAGCGCTTGATCTGGCTTGGCGATACGTAGATGTCGTCGGGGCCGTACAGGTAGTTCCAGTCCGGGCTGCGCAGGAAACCGTAGCCTTCCGGCAGGATCTCGAGCACGCCCTCGCCGCGGAGCACGGTGTCGGTGTCGAGCAGGTTCTGCTCGATGCGGAAGATGAGGTCCTGCTTCCGCAGCCCCGAGTAGTTCGTGATGTTGAGCTGCTCCGCCATCGCGTTCAATTCGGCGACGGACTTCTTCTTCAGTTCAGCAATGTCCACGGGTGGGAACTCCGATTGTGGTGCGGATGCCGGAGGGCGCAGCGCCCTCGGCGGTTTGGTTGCGCATTGTGGGATTAGTGTTTCCCGGCGCGAGCCGGGTTATGACGTGAATTGGTAAGGGGATTGAATCTCCGAAAGTGGGTTCAAAGCTAGGACTCCACTGGGCGGTGGTCAAGGGGAGAGCCGGGAGCAGTTCCAGCGGTTCCGCCGCCGCGGCTCCAGCCGGCGGCGCGCACGAAAGGGACGGCTCCCGGCTCCCGGCTCCTTTTTTGTATTGACCGAATCGCGTAACTCATTATATTGCTTCAAACTCGGAGGCTTTCACGGTGGCAGGCTCCGAGTTCGGGTACCCCCGTTCCGGAGGTTCCGATGCCGCTCCCCCAGGTCAGGCCGGTACCGCCCGAGCCTTCCGAGCCGTTGCTGCATGACCTGCCCCCGATCCGCTTCGAAGGGGTGCTGGTCGCCGTGCGCCTGGCCGTCCGCCGTACCGAGGACGCCATCTGGCGCGGTCGTCTCCACTTCGCCGAAGCCGGCGGGGACACCGAGCGGGTCACCGCGGAGATCTTCTGCGCCACCACGGAACAGGACCTCTGGCAGGCGGTCCGCGACTTGCGGGATCACAACCTGCGCGACCTATTTCGGTCGCTGACCACCTAGCGAGGCGCATGTCGACCGAGACCGAAGTCATCCGCAAACTCCGACACGACCTCGCCAACCCGCTTGCCGCGCTCCTCGCCGAGACCCAGCTCCTCCTGCTCAACGAAGCGACGCTCGATACGGAGACCGTCGAGGGATTGCGGGAGATCGAGGGGCTCGCCCGCCGGATGCGGGAGATGCTCGCCAACACGAGAGCCCAGGAATAACGCGCGGCGGGCGCCGCGCCGGGGCACGCCGTGAACCTCGATACCACAACTCGTGACGACCTTCGTGCGTGGGACGTGCCGTCCCGCGTGCCGCTGCTCGTGCTGCGCTCGACCCACGTCTTCCCGCTCGGTGTGGCGGCGGTGCAGGTCACCAACACCACCAACGTCGCCGCCATCCGTTCCCTGACGGCCCGCCGCAAAGTCGTGGTGATCGTGCGCGCCGACGCAGCTCAGGTGGAGGTCGCGGGCTTCGCCGGCCACCTCGGCGTGGCGGCGACGGTGCTGGACCGGATGAACCTCGCCGACGAGGCCGTGCAGATCACGCTCCAGGGCCGGCGGCGCGTGGCGATCGACTCGATCGACGTTTCCGGCGCGTGGCCCGTCGCCGCGGTGAGCCCGGTGTTCGACGCGGAGGAGGCGCGTCCCGAGGTGGACCGCCGGGCGGGCGCGGTGCTGCGGCTGGCCGAAACGCTGGCGAGCCTCGAGCCCGCGGTGAGCATGGAGTCGGTCGAGAACCTGCGCGCCAACGTTGAGGACGCGAGCCACTTCGCCGATCTGGTGGCGGCGCAGCTGCCGTTCACGCTCCCGCAGCGCGACCGGCTCGTGGCGGAGCCGAGTCCCCTGGCGCGGCTGGGCCTCCTCACCGACTTCCTCGCCGCGGCGGTCGAGCGCGCGCAGGTGCAGCGGGAGGTGGACCGCCTCACCGGGCTCCACGTCGAGCGCGGGCGCCGCGAATACCTGTTGCGCCAGCAGCTCGAGGCGATCCGCGAAGAGCTGGGCGACGAGGATCCGCTGCGCGAGGTTCGCGAGCTCAAGGCGCGCCTCGAGTCGCTCGCCATGCCAGACACGGCGCGGGCCGAGGGGTTGCGCGAGGTCGAGCGACTCACGCGGCTCTCTCCTTCTTCGGCCGAATACCAAGTCGCGCGCACCTACCTGGACTGGGTGTTGGATCTGCCGTGGGCGGTCGCCGCTCAGGAGCGCCGCCCCGACCCCGCGGCCGTCCGCGCGGTCCTGGACCTGGGCCACCTGGCGCTGGACGAGGCCAAGACCCGGATCGTCGAATACCTCGCGGTGCTCGGCCTCGCGCCCGCCGCCCGCCCGCCCATCCTCTGCTTCGTCGGCGCGCCGGGCGTCGGCAAGACCTCGCTGGGCCGCGCCATCGCCGATGCCATGGGCCGCCCCTTCGGCCGCATGAGCCTGGGCGGTGTGGACGACGAGGCCGCCATCCGCGGGCACCGCCGCACCTATGTCGGCGCGATGCCCGGCAAGATCATCCAGGAGATCAGGCGCCTCAAGACCAACAACCCGGTCGTCATGATCGACGAGATCGACAAGCTCGGGTCGGGCCGCCCGGGGCAAGGCGATCCCGCCGCCGCGCTCCTCGAGGTGCTCGACCCGGAGCAGAACGTCGGGTTCGTGGACCATTACCTCAACGTGCCCTTCGACCTCTCGCATGTCCTCTTCATCGCTACGGCGAACGTCGCGCCGCAGATCCCGGAGGCGCTGCTCGACCGGATGGAGGTCATCGAGGTCCCGGGGTACACGCTCGAGGAGAAAGTGGCGATCGCGCGCAAACACCTCCTGCCCCAGCTGCTCCCCGAGCACGGTTTCCTCGACAGCGAGATCGTCCTCGGCGACGAAACGCTCCAGCTGATCGTGAAGGGGTACGCCCGCGAAGCGGGCGTGCGCGGGCTGAGGCGGGACGTGGCCGCGCTGTTCAGGCGCGTGGCGACTCGGAAGGCTGCCGGCGCCAAGGGTCCCTGGACGGTGGACGACAAGCTCGTTGACGAGGTACTAGGGCAACCGCGGTTCGTGGACGGGCGCGCTCCCGCCGAGCCGAAGGTCGGAACCGCCAACGGCCTGGCGTGGACCGCCACCGGGGGCGACCTGCTTCCCGTCGAAGCGGTCGCGATGCCCGGCAACGGGGCATTCCAGGTGACCGGCCACCTCGGCGACGTCATGCTTGAGTCGGTGCAGGCAGCCGCGTCCTGGGTGCGCAGCCGCGCCGCCGACCTCGGCATCCCGGCCAAGCGCTTCCGCGACCTGGATGTTCACGTACACTTCCCGGAAGGCGCGATCCCGAAAGACGGCCCATCGGCCGGCGTCACGATCGCGGTCGTCCTCGCAAGCCTCTTCACGGGACGGAAGGTCCGCGCCGACATCGCGATGACGGGCGAGATCACGCTGACCGGCCGGGTGCTGGCGGTGGGCGGGCTGCGCGAGAAGCTTGGCGCGGCGGTCCGGGGCGGCATGACCGCCGTGGCCATCCCGGCCGCCAACGCGCCGGACCTGCGCGACGTACCGGAAAGTGTCAAGCGGACACTCAAGATCCACCTGGTCGAGACGGCTGACGAAGTCATGCGCCTCGCGCTGCCGCACGGGCCGGAGCCCGCGCCCCGCGCGAACAGGCGCCCCCCGCGGAGAAAGGGATCGAAACGGTGACCGAGAACCGGAGCGGGTTCGTCCGCGGCATAAATCTCACCGCCGCCATCGCCCTCGTCGTCGGCTCCATGATCGGGTCGGGGATCTTCCGCGTCTCGTCCGACATCGCCAGGCAGGTGGGCTCGCCGGGACTTCTGCTCGTGGTGTGGGGGCTGACCGGCCTGATCACGATCATGGGCGCCCTCACCCAGGGCGAGCTGGCCGCTATGTACCCCAAGGCCGGCGGCCAGTACGTCTATCTGCGCGAGGGGCTCTCCCCGCTGGGCGGATTCCTCTACGGATGGACGCTGTTCATGGTGATCCAGACCGGTACCATCGCGGCGGTGGCCGTGGCGTTCGCCGCGTTCCTCAGCGCTATCGTGCCGGCGGTGACGCCGGACGTCTTCCTCTCGCTGGGCCACCTCCCGACGCCGGGCGGCCTCATCGAGATCGGCATCTCGTGGCAGCGGCTCGTCGGCATCGGCACCGTGATCATCCTCACCTGGATCAATTCGCGCGGCGTGCGCGAGGGCGCGTGGATACAGATCGTGCTCACGACGGCGAAGGTCCTCGCGGTCGGCGGGCTGATACTCCTCGGCATCACGATCGGCCGTCAGCCGGAGGTCGCTTCGGCGAACCTCGACAACTTCTGGGGGTCCACTCCGTTCTCGCTGATGGTCCTGCCGGTGATCGGCGCCGCGATGGTGGGCTCGCTCTTCTCGTCCGACGCCTGGAACAACGTCACTTTCGCCGCGGCCGAGGTCGAGAACCCCAAGCGGAACCTCCCGCGCGCGCTGTTCACGGGCACGCTGGTGGTGAGCCTGCTCTACGTGCTCGTCAACGTTTCCTATCTCAACCTGCTGAGCCTGGACGCGATCCAGCACGATCCGCAGGACCGGGTCGGGATCACCGCGGGAGGAGTGCTGTTCGGCGACGCGGGCCGCACGATCATGGCCATAGCCATCATGGTCTCGACCTTCGGCTGCAACAACGGACTGATCCTGTCGGGCGCGCGGGTCTACTACGCGATGGCGCGCGACGGGCTGTTCTTCCGGAGCGCCGGCCGGGTGGATCCGGTCCGGCACACCCCCAAGGTGGCGCTCTGGGTGCAGGCCTTGTGGACTTCGCTGCTCTGCCTGTCGGGCACCTACGGCCAGCTGCTCGACTACGTGATCTTCGCGGCGGTGCTCTTCTACTTCCTCACGGTGATCGCGCTCTTCCGCTTGCGGGTCCTGAAGCCGGACGCCGAGCGGCCGTACCGGGCGTTCGGCTATCCCTGGATGCAGTGGATCTATCTGGTGCTCACCGGCGCCATCATGGTGAACCTGCTCTTCAAGAGGCCGCTCTATACTTGGCCGGGTCTCGCCATCGTGATGATAGGCATCCCGGTGTACTACCTGTGGAAGAAGGTCGGCGTGCCCGAACCGGCGGACCCGGCCGAGGCTTAGCGGACCGCGGTTCGCAGCTGCGCGCACCCCATAATGATGTGTCGCCACCGGAGGTCACGATGACCAAACGCTTCGCCTTGGCCGCCCTTGCGCTCCTCGCCGCGGCCCCCGCCCTCGCGCAGCAGCCGGCCATCGAGGAGTGGCAGGTCCCCTGGGAGCGCACCCGCCCGCGCGACCCATTTGTCGCGCGCGACGGCCGGGTGTGGTTCGTCGGCCAGACCGGGCACTACCTCGCGGTCTTCGACCCGGAAACGCGCCAGTTCCGGCGCTACGAGCTGGAACCCGGCACCGGGCCGCACAACCTGATCGTGGACCCGCAGGGCATGGTGTGGTTCTCGGGCAACCTGGTGGGCTATATCGGGCGGCTCGATCCGCGGGACGGCCGCATCACGCGCTACCCCATGCCCGACAGCACCGTGCGCGACCCGCACACGCTGGTATTCGACAGCCGCGGCGACATCTGGTTCACCGCGCAGGGCGGCAACGTCATCGGCAAGCTGGCGGTGTCCACCGGCGAGGTGCGCCTGGTGCGCGTGCCCACGCCCCGCGCGCGTCCCTACGGCATCGTGATGGACCGTAACGACCGGCCCTGGGTCGTGCTGTTCGGCACCAACAAGCTCGCGACGGTGGACCCCCGCACCTTCGAGCTCACCGAGTTCGAGTTGCCAAGGGCCACCGCGCGGCCACGCCGGATCGCGCTCACGTCTGACGGCGCGGTCTGGTACGGCGACTACGCCGGCGGGTTCATCGGCCGCTTCGACCCCGCGACGCACCAGGTTCGCGAGTGGCCGCTGCCGGGCGGCGCTTCGTCCCGTCCTTACGCCATGATGTCGGACGACCGCGACCGGGTGTGGGTGGTGGAGACGGGCGTCCAGCCCAACCGATTCGTCGGTTTCGACGCCCGGACGTTCCAGGTCATCGGGACGGCGCCCGTGCCGAGCGGAGGCGTGACGGTGCGGCACATGTACTACGACCCGCGCACCCAGACGATGTGGTTCGGCACCGACACGAACCAACTCGGTCGTGCGAGTGTTGCCCCGCCTCAGCCGTAGCGTCCTGCTGCTCGCGGCGGCCGGCGCCGCTCTGGCTCCCGCGGCGAAACGGGCGCACCCGGTTCCGGCCCCCGCCGGCCGCCTCGGGCACGCCGATGGGCCGCCGGCCGGACACACGGGCGGCTTCGGCGAGCCCACGTGCCGAGTCTGCCACGATGGCGAGCCGCTCAACGCACCCGAAGGCGCGCTCACCGTGGATGGTCTTCCCGAGACGTACGAGCCCGGTCGCGCCTACTTGTTGACCGTGGTCCTTCGCCATCCTTCCCTCAGGCGCGCCGGGTTCCAGCTCGCGGCGCGGGTCGCCGGGGGCGAGTACCGGGGCCTTAAGGCGGGAACGCTCCGGCCGGCGGGCCCGGGCATCACGGTGGTTTGGGAAGCGCGCCGCGGCGTCGCCTACGCGCAGCACGCCGATCCCGTCGTGCGCGAAGCCGGCGAGGCCCGGTGGCTGGTGCGCTGGGAAGCGCCAGCCGCCGAGCTGGGCCCGGTGG
>JAUYOW010000141.1 GCA_030697825.1 Gemmatimonadales bacterium
GATCATCCTGCACGTCATGCCCTACAGCGAGACGTCGAAGATCGTCAGGCTCCTGGCGCGGGACCTCGGACTTCAGAGCGCCATCGCCAAGGGGGCCCGCCGCGCCAAGAGCCGGACCGGTCCGCGGCTCGACCTCTTCGCGTCCGGCACTGCAACCCTCACCATGAAAGGGCACCGCGAGCTGAACCCGCTCACCTCCTTCGACATCACCTCGGCACACGCCGGTCTCTCCCACGACGTCACGCGCTTCGCCGCCGCCTCCGCCCTCGCCGAGCTGGCCCTGAAGTGCGTCCCGGCCGAGCCGCACCCCGAGGTGTTCGACGCGGCGAGCGCCGGCCTCGACGCCATCGAGCATGCACCGACGGAGCTGCTGGAGACCGCGGCTCTGGTGGCCTGCTGGGGGCTGGTCGTGGCGCTCGGCTTCTCGCCCACCCTCGACCGGTGCGCGGTCTGCGGCGTCCCGACCGAAGGCGCGATCCGCTTCTCTGCGGTGCAGGGCGGGGCGCTGTGCGCGAACCACGGGACCGAAGCGCCTAACGTCACCAGGCTCAAGCGACCGGACCGCGAGGCGCTCGCCGCGCTCATCGCCGGCCGCCTTCCCGCGGCGGCCCTCGACCACCGGCACGCGGCGGCGCACCGGAAGCTCCTCATGGCGTTCGTCCGCCATCACCTCGCCGAGGACCGCCCGCTCCCGGCCCTCGCCTTCTGGGATGCCGAGTCGTGGAACGCCACGTCGTCATAGGAACGGCCGGGCACATAGACCACGGCAAGACCACGCTGGTGAAGGCGCTCACCGGTGTGGACACCGACCGCCTCGCCGAGGAGAAGGCGCGCGGGATCACCATCGATCTAGGGTTCGCGCCGCTGGACCTGGGCACCGTGGCCGCGAGCGTCGTGGATGTCCCGGGCCACGAGGGTTTCATCAGGAACATGGTCGCCGGCGCGACCGGCGTGGACCTCGCCCTCCTCGTCGTGGCCGCGGACGAAGGCGTCATGCCGCAGACGCGCGAGCATCTGGCCATCCTCCGCTTCCTCGGGGTGACTCGCGGCGTCGTCGCGCTCACCAAGTGCGACCTCGCGCCTGATGCCGACTGGCGCGCGCTCGTGGCCGACGAGCTGAACGACGAGACCGTGCGCCACTTCAGCGCGGCGTGGCCGATCGTCGAGGTTTCGGCGACCCAGGCGACCGGGTTGGAGCGGCTCCGCGAGACGCTGGCTCGCGTCGCCCAGGAAGTCGCGGCGCACGGCTCCGACGACCGGTTCCGGCTTCCGGTGGACCGGGTGTTCGCGCTCGCCGGAGCCGGGACCATCGTGACCGGCACGG
>JAUYOW010000142.1 GCA_030697825.1 Gemmatimonadales bacterium
CGAGCAGGACCGGCGCGACGTGTGGGTGGAGCAGACGGCGCATCTGATCGCGAAGATGCCCACCATCGTGGCCATGTTCGATCGCCTGCGCCGCAACCGCCCGATGCTCGGGCCGCGGCCCGATCTGGGCCACGCCGCGAATTTCCTCTACATGCTGCACGGCCAAGACCCCACGCCCCAGCAAGCCGCCGCGCTGGATGCGTACTTCGTGCTGCTGGCGGAGCACGGCTTCAACGCCTCCACCTTCGCCGCGCGCACGGCCATCGGCACGAAGACCGACGTGTACTCGGCAACGGTCGCGGCCATCGGCACGCTGAAAGGCTCGCTCCACGGCTCGGCCAACCGCAAGGCGATGGAGATGTTAAGCGAGATTGGAACCGTCGAGCAGGTGAAACCGTACGTGGACAAGACGGTGTCTGACCATAAGCGTTTCATGGGGTTCGGCCATCGCCTCTATAAAGGCGATGACCCGCGCGCCAAGCATCTGAAACGGTCTGCGAAGGAGCTGGCCGCGACTGGCGACGACCTGAAATGGTTCCAGATCTCCGAGCGGCTCCAAGAAGCCGTCTGGGACGCGAAGAAACTGCACATCAACGTGGACTTCTACTCGGCCACGCTGCTCAACGCCCTGCACATCCCCGTCGATTTGTTCACGACCCTCTTCGCCTGCGCGCGCAGCGCCGGGTGGGCGGCCCATATCCTGGAGCAGTTCGACGACAATCGGCTGATCCGGCCGCTCGCCCTCTACGTCGGCCCCCGCCATCTCACGTTCGTCCCGCTGGACCAACGCACGTGAAGCTCCACGAGTATCAAGCCAAAGAACTGTTTGCTGCCGCGGGGATTCCGGTGCCGCGGGGCGCGGTGGCCGCCACCGCGGACGAGGCCGCGCGCGCGTATGAGACGCTGCGAGGCCCCTGCCTCGTCAAAGCGCAACTGCACGCCGGCGGGCGCGGCAAGGCCGGCGGCATTCTCTCCGCCGCCACCGCCCAGGAGGCGCGCACCGCCGCCGCCTCGCTGCTGGGCACGCGCCTCGTCACCGCCCAAACACCGCCGGAGGGGCTGCCCGTCTCATCGGTGCTGCTCACCGAGCGCCTCGAGGCCGCGACGGAACTGTACCTGGCCATCACCCTGGATCGGTTCCGCGCCACGCCCTTGATCTTGGCGAGCCGGCAGGGCGGAGTGGACATCGAAGCGGTGGCCAAGACCACCCCTGAG
>JAUYOW010000143.1 GCA_030697825.1 Gemmatimonadales bacterium
CGGTTTCTGGCCGGCGGTGTGGGGCGGCATCGTTGTCGGCGTCACCGGCTGGCTCGCGTCCTGGTTCATCGGCCCGCGCGGGCGGGTCGAGATCATCTACGCGCGGCGTCCGGGCGACTTTCGCCACCGCGATTGAACCGCCGCCGGGCTTGGGTCTCGGGCGGCGGTGCGGGTATATACTCAGTCCGGTTCAGGACCGCGGTGCCACGGATGATCGGGCCGGATGCCCGGCTCAGGGTTGTCACCATAACATCCACGAAATGAATCCGAGGTTCGCATGAGCCAGACCAAGATTCTTCTCGACGAGTTCGACATCCCGACCCACTGGTACAACGTCATCGCCGACATGCCGAATCCGCCGGCGCCGCCATTGGGGCCGGACGGCAAGCCGATATCGCCGCAGGCACTGGGCGCGATTTTCCCCGAAGCGATCATCATGCAGGAGATCTCCGGCGAGCGCTGGATTCCGATTCCCGAGCCGATCCGTGAAATCTACCGTCTGTGGCGCCCGAGCCCGCTGTATCGCGCGCATCGGCTGGAAGCCGCGCTCAAGACGCCGGCGAAGATTTTCTACAAGTACGAAGGCGTGAGCCCGGCCGGCTCGCACAAGCCCAACACCGCGGTCGCGCAGGCGTACTACAACCGCCAGGCCGGCATCAAACGGCTCGCGACCGAAACCGGCGCCGGCCAGTGGGGCTCGGCGCTGGCGCTCGCGGGCCGCATGTTCGGCATCGAGATCCGTGTGTACATGGTGAAGATCAGCTACGAGCAGAAGCCGTTCCGCCGCTCGATGATGCAGACCTGGGGCGCGGAAGTTTTCGCCAGCCCGACGGACAAGACCGAATCCGGCCGAAAGATTCTGGCAGCCGACCCGAACTCGCAGGGCTCGCTCGGCATCGCCATCTCCGAGGCGGTCGAGGAGGCGGCCGGCCGCAAGGACACGAACTACTCGCTGGGGAGCGTGCTCAATCACGTGCTGCTGCACCAAACCGTGATCGGGCTCGAGGCCCGCAAGCAGATGGCCAAGGTCGGCGAGTACCCGGACGTGGTCATCGCCTCCTGCGGCGGCGGCTCGAACTTCGGCGGCATCGCGTTTCCGTTCTTCGCCGACAAGGCCGCGGGCAAGCAGGTGCGCCTCATTGCCGTCGAGCCGACGTCGTGCCCAACGCTCACCAAGGGCAGATACGCCTACGATTTTGGCGACACCGTCGGCCTCACGCCGTTGATGAAGATGTACACACTCGGCCACGACTTCATGCCGCCCGGCATCCACGCCGGCGGGCTGCGCTACCACG
>JAUYOW010000144.1 GCA_030697825.1 Gemmatimonadales bacterium
GCGCGCGCCGCCTCGGCCAGCCCACACCATATTCACCCCAACGGAGGAAGAATGCCGCCGTCCAAGCGCAGCCTCTTTTTGGCCTGTCTGATGCTTGCCTGCGGTTCACCGGCCCCCTCCCAGGTGCCCTCAAGCCGGCTCGACAGCCTCTTCGACCGGCGCGAAGCCCGCATTCCCATGCGGGACGGAGTGCAGCTCTTCACCGTCATCCTCACGCCCAGGAACGCGGCGGGCACGCCTCTGCCCATCATCCTCTCGCGCACGCCCTACGGCACCAGCGGGTGGGGCGGCACCTTAGGCATCCTCTACGGCTTCCAGGAGCTAATCAAGGACGGCTACATCTTCGTCTTCCAGGACATCCGCGGCCGTAACCGGTCGCAAGGCACTTTCGTCATGAACTGGCCCGCCTGCGCCACCCGCGGCCCGGGCTGCCTCGACGAGGCGACCGACACCTGGGATACCATCGAGTGGCTCCTCCGGAACGTCCCCAGCAACAACGGCCGCGTGGGACAGCTGGGGATCTCGTACCCGGGCTACCTCACCAACGCGACCGCGTTCGAGCCGCACCCGGCCCTCAAGGCGCTGAGCCCGCAGGCCACCATGGGCGACGCCTGGATGGGCGACGACTTCTTCCACCAGGGCGCCTTCCGCCTCTCCTACGGGCTCGAATACGCCTGGGAGATGGAAGCCAGCTCGGACGGGAGCATCACACCCGCGCCGGGCCGGTACGACACCTACGACTGGTATCGCTCGTTCCCCACCCTCGGCGCGCTCGCCGACGCGGTGGGCGCGAGCGCGTGGCCCACCTGGCGGCGCTTCGTAGAGCACCCTTCCTACGACTCCGTGTGGCAGGGACGCTCCACGCCGCGGCAGCTGCGCAGCGCGCCGGTACCCACCCTCACCGTCGGAGGCTTCTGGGACCAGGAAGATGCCTACGGGCCGCAGGCCACCTATGCGGCCATGGAGGCGGGCGACGCCGCGCGGCGCAACTTCATCGTCATCGGGCCCTGGTACCACGGCGAGTGGTTCCTCGAGGCCGGCGACTCGCTCGGCAACGCGCGCTTCGGCAGCCCGACCGCCGAGTACTACCGTCGCGAGATCGAGGCGCGGTGGTTCGCGTACTGGCTGAAAGGCACGGGCGGCGGCCACTTCGCCGAGGCGACCGTGTTCGATGCCGGCGCCAGGCGGTGGCGGCAATTCGACGCGTGGCCGCCCCGGGAGGCGGTCACCAGGAACCTCTACTTCCACCCGGCCAGCCGACTGTCGTTCGAGCCGCCCACCGACGCGGCCGGCTTCGACCAGTACGTGAGCGACCCGGCGCATCCGGTGCCCTACCGCCCCCGGCCGGTCGAGCGGACCTATGCCCCTGGCTCGCGGTGGAAGCGCTGGATGACCGAGGACCAGCGCTTCGTGGGAGGACGCGCCGACGTCCTCCAATGGCAAACCGAGCCCCTCACCGAAGACATCACCGTCGCCGGCGACATCGTGGCGAAGCTCTTCGCCTCCACCACGGGGACCGACGCCGACTGGGTGGCCAAGCTCATCGACGTGTACCCCGACTCGGTCGCCGACCGGCCGGGGATGGGCGGCTACGAGTTGATGGTGGCGGGGGATGTGATGCGCGGGCGGTACCGCAACAGCTGGGAGAGGCCGGCCCCGATCCCCGCCAGCACCCCCACGGCCTTCACCGTGGATCTGCACCAGCAGGCGTACACCTTCAGGACCGGCCACCGGATCATGGTCCAGGTGCAGAGCACCTGGTTCCCCCTGTACGATCGCAACCCGCAGACCTACGTGCCGAACATCTTCCTCGCCCGGGCTGCGGACTATCGCGTGCGGACCCACCGCATCTACCGCGACGCGCGACACCCCTCGCACGTACAGTTGCCCGTAGTGCGATAGCGGGCGCGACCGTGACCACCCCGCCCCGCTTCGAGCGCTACGTCGCCATCGGCGACAGCTCCACCGAGGGCCTCGACGACCCCGACGGCAACGGCGGCTATCGCGGCTGGGCCAACCGTCTCGCCGAGAAGATCGCGGCCGCGCAGGGGTCGCTGCTGTACGCCAACCTCGGCGTCCGGGGCCGCTCGACGCGCCGGATCCGCCAGGAACAGTTGAGTCCCGCCGCGGCCATGCGGCCCGATCTCGTGACGCTCTTCTCCGGCACGAACGACGTCGTGAAGCCACGCTTCGATGCCGGCGCCCTCGCGCGCGACGTGGAGCACATGCAGCGCACCTTCATCGTGGGCGGCGCCACCGTCCTCACCTTCACGCTCCCGGACCTCACGCCCGTTCTGCCGCTCGCCAGACCGATCGCCGGGCGCATCCGCCTGCTGAACGAGACGCTGCGCAGCGTCTCGGCCTCCACCGGAGCCGTTCTGGTCGATCTCGCGTCGCATCCGGTGGCCTCCGACCCGCGGATCTGGAGCCCGGATCGGCTGCATGCCAACGCGGTCGGGCACACCCGGATCGCCGCGGCGCTGGCTCACGCGCTCGGACTTCCCGGGACCGACGAGACGTGGGCGCTGCCGCTGCCGCCGGTGGCGCCGCCCACCATGCTCGAACGGCTCGCCGCGGAGATCCGATGGGGGCGCCGCTTTCTTCTGCCGTGGGCCTGGCGCCACCTGCGGGGGAGCTCCTTGGGCGACGGCCGGGGGCCAAAGCGTCCCAACCTGGAGCCGCTCTGAAGATCTGGATCGACGCCGACGCCGCGCCACGCGGCGTGAAGGAGCTCGTCTTCCGGGCCGCCAAGCGGCTCCAGGTGCCCACGGTCCTCGTGGCCAACCAGCGGCTGCAGGTTGCGCCCGGCAACTCCCTGGTCACGGCGGTCCGGGTCGAGGGCGGCCCCGACGTCGCCGACCGGTACATCGCCGAGCATGCCGAAGCCGGCGACCTGGTCGTCACGCAAGACAGTCCCCTCGCGGCGCTGCTGGTGCCGATGCAGGTGGCCGTGCTCGATCCTCGCGGAGACGAGCACACGCT
>JAUYOW010000145.1 GCA_030697825.1 Gemmatimonadales bacterium
CCACCGGCGGCTTGCAAAGCGGCGAGCAGATCACCGAGATCTTCAGCTCGGCCGCCACCCGGTTCAGCGCCGCCGACGGCGACGCCAACTGGCCGTCGGCCGCGTACGTCAAGGACACCACGCTGTACAACAGTGTGCTGATCGGACGGCGCACCGTGGGCCAGCAGGACGTGTGGTGGCGGTATTGGGACGGCAACCCCAACCAGACCGCAGGCCGCGGCCACCCGGCGGGCATTCTCGCCGAGACGCGCATCCTGGGCTGGAACTTCCCGTCCGGGAACGAGGACATCGCCTACTTCATCACCCGGTTCTTCAACATCACCGCTGACGGCAGCACGGCGGCGGGCCGGGCCATGTACGATGGGCTCACACGGTACGGCTACACCACCGAAGAAATCGACGAGATCGCGGCCATCGGCACGCAGTTCCAGCGACTCAACGAACCCAAGTTCGGCATCGTGATTCCCGACACGGGCTACACGCTGGACAACGCGTTCGCGGCCATTTTCACCGACGACGACGAAGCCGACTTCGAGAAGAACTTCTCCACCGTGTTCCTGCCGTTCAACATGGGGGCGACCTACGTCAGCGACTGGACCGGACTGGCGAGCTGGTCGTATCCGGAGAACGTCTTCCGCCCGCCGTTCGCCGTCGCGCCCGGTCTCGTCGGCATCAAGTTCCTCAAGACGCCCACGAACCCGCTGACCGGCCTGGAGTTCGGGCTCACGATCTGGTCGGCGACCTCGAACGGTGCGCCGTTCGACGACGCCGAGAGCATTCAGCAGCAGTATCGCAACCACCGCGGCACCAACGACCCCGGGCTCGGCGACTGGCCCTGCACGGTGTCGGATCCGCCGGGCCGCCAGCTGTGCGGCCTGCCCACGGTGCCGCGCGACGCCCGCTACTTCGCCTCGTCGGGCCCGTTCGACATGAATCCGGGTGAATCGCAGGTGTTCGTGACCGCGCGCGTGTTCGCGGCGGGCGTCGCGTCCGCCGTCACGCCGTGGATCGGCGCGCCGTCCCCGGCCATGCTGCCGGGCACGCCGCCCGGGCCGGGTCGGCTGACGACCGGCCAGGACTCGGTGCG